>JAJZHJ010000072.1 GCA_021804525.1 Bacteroidota bacterium
TAGCATTCCAGAAACCATCGGGGAAGTTCGCAATTGGGATTACCGGTTTTGCTGGTTACGCGACGCTTCCATGGCTATAGATACCTTGTTGAAAATGGGGCACAATCAAGCCGCCCGTCGTTTTTTGAATTATATCAAAGGAATTCTCCGTTCTAAGCACGACACTTTTCAAATTATGTATGGCATACGGGGTGAAAGAGATTTGATGGAAATCAGTCTCCCCCATTTAGCAGGATATAAAAACTCAAAACCGGTAAGAATCGGCAACAACGCTTTTAGCCAAAAGCAGAATGATGTTTTTGGTTATGTATTGAATGTGATTCTTCAATATTACAAATTTTTCCCGGGCACATTGGACGAAATAGAAGAGATGTGGGAAATTGTGCGTAACCTTGTCCGAACCGTTTCATCTCAATGGGCGAAGCCTGATCAGGGAATTTGGGAAATACGAAATGAAGAAAAACACTTTGTCTTTTCAAAAGTCATGTGTTGGGTGGCAATGAACAGAGCTACTCAAATAGCCACATTACTTCATAAACCTTATTATGAAAAAAAATGGAGTAGCGTTGCCGCTGAAATTAAAGAGGACGTACTGACTAAAGGATGGAAAGATGATTTGCAAACCTTTACTCAAACCTATTGCAACTCCGACCTCGACGCTTCGTTATTGCTCATGGCTGAATATGGATTTATTGATGCAACCGAGCCTAAATATCAAAAAACCGTTTTAGCATGCAAACAGGCACTCTATCATCAAGATTTAATGTATCGTTATGTCAATCACGACGATTTTGGGAAACCGACATCATCGTTCACCATTGGCACTTTCTGGTTAATTCAGGCGCTTTACCACATTGGCAGAAAAGAGGAAGCACAAGAAATTTTCGACAAACTCTTGACTTTTGGAAATCACGTAGGGCTTTTTAGCGAAGATATTGATTTTACGACCAAAAGACTTCTTGGTAATTTTCCGCAAGCCTATTCTCACTTAGCTTTGATCAACACGGCAACACTTTTCTCGAAAGAACGGATTATTTCAACGTTTATCAAGCCTTAAGTTTCGACGTTTTTGCTCCTACGTCTCCCAATTCAAGCCATTCATCGCATCGTTTCGACTTGTAAATACCGAGACGCTGGTTCTTGGCATTGATTTACTTGATTTCTCTTTTATCTCCACGAAATACTATAAACATTACCATTTCGCTCATCTGCACTTCAAAAATAGAAACATGGAAAAGATCACACACATTGAACGATTGGTCATTGCCGCATATAGGCTTCCTTTTAAGATTACAAAAACAAAAAAAGGGTATAGAGCTGTGCAAAATTCGGGCGGACTTGTTTCTGCTATATTAGCACTATCAGAGAATCTACAAAAAACTAAAAATGAGTTTATTAACAGCAAGATTGTATGGGCTGGAATTGGAGATAATTTACCCGAAGTTACTTTTACCAACAAAATTGAAAATGAGCATTTTGATATTATTCCCGTAGAAATACCTCAGCGAACCAATGAGCTATTTTATGGCGGTTTTTGCAACGATCTTCTATGGCCATTATTTCACTATTTCCCAACCTATTGTGTTTTTGATGATGCATATTATGAAGCCTATCAAGATGCCAACGCGCGATTTTGCGACGAATTGATCAAAATTATCAAACCAGGTGATTTCATCTGGATTCACGACTACCAACTGCTCTTGCTGCCCGAAATGCTTCGTCAAAGAGCGCCAGATGTAACTATTGGATTCTTTCTCCATATTCCTTTTCCGTCGTTTGAACTGTTTAGATTATTGCCACGTGAATGGCGCAAGGCAATAATCAATGGTATGTTGGGGGCCGATTTACTTGGATTTCACATAAACGATTATGCCCAACATTTTATCAAATGCGTCAAAAGAACCACCAGTTTTGAATGTCGCCAAAATATCATTTACACACATCATAAATTGGTGAAAGCAGAAGCATTTCCCATTGGCATCGACTTTGAAAAATTTAACAGCGCTTGTCTCAGCAAAAAAACCGTTACGGTAAAGCTAAAAGTAAAAAAGATATTATCAGGGCAAAAACTGATTTTTTCCGTCGATCGCCTCGATTATTCAAAAGGACTCCTGTCGAGACTTGCAGGCTACGAAGTCTTTCTTGAAAAGTATCCTCAATGGCATGGCAAAGTGATGTTTAACTTTGTGGTGGTTCCATCACGCGATCACATCAAAAAATACAAAGAGATGAAAAAGGAAATTGAATCTATGGTGGGACGCATCAACGGAAAATATAGTTCGTTGTCGTGGCGTCCCATTGTTTATCAATACAAATCTCTTTCATTCAACGAACTCGTTGCTCTTTACGATTTGAGTGATGTCGGACTGATCACTCCCCTACGCGACGGCATGAACCTCGTTGCCAAAGAATATGTAGCTTGTCAAGTGACAAATGAAGGCGTTCTAATATTAAGTGAAATGGCTGGCGCTGCCGACGAATTAAGCGAGGCTATTCTTATTAATCCATTCGATCACAATGAAATGGCCGAAGTTATTGCAAAAGCGCTCACCATGAATCCGACTGAAAAACATGAACGCCTCGAAAAAATGAAACATCGGATTATGCAATATAATGTGTTTACATGGGCATTCGATTTTTTCAATCAAACCTTTGATATTAAGAAGCAACAACATACCATGGCAACAACTTTCATCGAAGATGTTATTACTAAACAAATCGTCTCTGATTACAAAAAGGCACAACATAGAACCCTGTTTCTCGATTACGACGGCACATTAGTGCCTTTTGCCAAATTGCCCGAATTAGCCACCATCCACCAGAACACGTTGAAAGTGATTCGTCAATTATCTATAGATCAAAAAAATCAGATAATCATCATTAGTGGAAGAGATAAAGAGTTTTTAGATCAACAATTTGCCAATACTAACGTCACATTGGTAGCCGAGCATGGTTATTTTATTAAAGTAGCCGGAAAAGAATGGGAATCAACAATCAAATCTGACATGGCATGGAAAGAGACCATCAGACCTATCCTTACAGAATTTGTCGATCGCTGCAATGGCACGTTTATTGAAGAGAAAACAGGCAGCTTAGCATGGCATTACCGAAATGCAAATTCTGAAAATGCCAAGGTACGGCTTCACGAATTACGCGACAGATTGGCTGAATTAATTCGCCACAAAACAGACTTTGAGATACTCGAAGGACATAAAGTCTTAGAAATTAAAAGTGGTAGATATGACAAAGGAGAAGCCGCTAAATCCTTATTAAAACCAAATCACTCCGATTTTATATTCGCAGCAGGCGACGACCGTACCGATGAATTCTTATTCAAGATACTGCCAGAAAACACATACACCATCCGCATTGGGTCAAGCCCTTCATTAGCGAAATACAACATTACGAGCATCCCTCTCCTGTTGAAATTGCTGAAAGAACTGGCTGCTTCCGTCTAACATCTATAACAACAGGAAACGCAAAGAAGGGAAGCGATAAATCGAAGTATCACATCTGTTTATTACCAATACAGCGTTTTACATGATGGCTTTTCGAGGAAGGGGAAATGCGTAACCGATGGTATTCTGCATCGATTATTGTATCTTTGTACCCTAATTTTAATCAAGAAGTTATGGGCAGAGTTTTAGCCATCGACTATGGACAAAAGCGCGTAGGTATTGCCGTAACGGACATTTTGCAAATCACAGCCAATGGGTTGACTACTGTTCCAGTAGCGCAAATATTCGACTTTTTGACTAATTATTTTGCTACCGAACCTGTCGATACCGTTGTAATCGGACTGCCTAAACAAATGAACAACCAGCTTTCAGATTCCATGCGATTTATCACCCCTTTTGTCAATGGATTTAAGAAACACTTTCCTGATACACCAATGGTGATGTACGACGAACGCTTCACTTCTATGCTGGCACATCAAGCTATGATTGATGGCGGATTAAAAAAGAAAGAGCGCCAAAACAAAGCATTAGTCGATCAAATCAGCGCTACCATATTACTCCAATCGTATCTCGAAAGCAAACGATAAATAAATAACGATTTCAAAACATCAAAAGTTAAACACAAATTCAACTCAGTGATATGATATATCCTATTTATACTTACGGACAACCTGTTTTACGCAAAGTAGCAAATTCAATTGATACCACATACCCAAACCTTAAAGAAGTGATTGACAATATGGTCGATACTTTAGCGCATGCCGACGGCATTGGGCTGGCTGCCCCTCAGGTAGGACTTGGAATTCGCCTCATTATAATTGATCTATCATTACTTGTCGACGTGAAACCTGATCTGAAGGATTTCAAACGCATCTTCATCAACCCCGAAATCATTGAAAAAAGTGGTGATAACATTACTGAGGAAGAAGGATGTCTCAGCGTACCAGGCATTCACGAAATGGTACCTCGGTTCAATCACATCGTGATCCGCTATATGGATCCGGATTTCGTAGAACATACCGAAACACACGATGGCTATATTGCCCGTGTGATACAGCATGAATACGATCACATTGAAGGACATCTCTTTATCGATCACATTTCGCCCATTCGTCGCCAACTGATTCAAGGGAAACTAAACAGCATTTTGAAAGGCACCACGAAATGTGCCTATAAAATCAAAGCAGTGAAATGAAAAAGAACAGTTTTATCACAACTACCGACTACCGACTGCCGGTCATCTTACTTGGCCTGCTCATTGCCTTAACAATTGTCTCCTGTTCGCTATCGTACAAGTTCAATGGGTCGTCTATTGACTATTCAAAGATTAAAACTATTACCATTGCCAATTTTCCCAACAATGCGCCGTTGGTGTATCCACCCTTAGCTTCAAATTTCAACGATGCACTCCAAAATATTTTTGCTCAACGCACCAAATTACGACCGGTTAGTCGCAATGGCGATTTACAAATAGAAGGGGAAATAACCGGTTACGATTTAACGCCGTTAGCTATTCAAACTAGTGGAATAGCCGGGGAAACACGACTGACGTTAACAATCAAAGTCCATTTTACCAACACAAAAGACGACAAAGCAAGCTTCGATACTTCTTTTTCGGCTTCGCAAACATTTGCAAGCAACCTGATGTTGAACCAGGTTCAAGATCAACTTTTGCAGGTAATGATTAAAGAATTAACTGAAGATATTTATAACCAGACCGTTGCAAAATGGTAATGTGATCGATCATGACCAAGGAAGAACTTATCACATGGATGAACCATCCGGAGACCCTGCGAGAAAAGCAGGTCGCCGAATTACGGGAAATGTGTGATGTTTATCCCTATTTTAGTATCACGCGGATGCTTTGGCTCAAAAGTCTTCAAAACACGCATGACGTACGTTTTGAACGAGAAACACGGCGCACAGCAACCTATTGTGTTGATCGACGTAAACTCTATTATTTGCTGTTTCCCGAGGAGAAAATTATTCAGGCAAAATATCAACAGGCTCCCCAACCTGCACTCTACAATGCCTTCGGAAACGACTACTTAACATTACAATCGATTGATTCAGACAACCACCCTGAAGAATCGTTGAAAAGCTTAGCTCAAAAATTGCGTGAAGCAAGACAACAAGCAAAAGAAAACACAATGCAACATGAAATCGTTTCAAATTCTGACTCTACAGAAATACCCAATCTGACGGTACAGACAAACGAAACGACCTTATACACGGAAGAAATGGCCATTGCACTGATCAAACAAAAGCACTATGCCGAAGCCCTGAAAATATTACATGCCATACGTTTGAATATTCCGGAAAAAAGTGTTTACTTTGCAGATCAAATTCGTTTCCTTGAAAAAATTATAGCAATTATTCATAAATCATAGACCTATGTATACGTTAGCAATCATTCTGATTGTCTTGGCTTCGATCCTTTTAGTGCTGGTAGTATTAGTCCAAAACTCCAAAGGAGGCGGTTTAGTCTCCGGTTTCTCATCATCCAATCAAATTATGGGGGTTCGCAAGACGACCGATTTCTTGGAAAAATCGACATGGACACTTGCCGGTGTCATTGTTTTATTCGCTATCGTTTCAACAGGTACAGTAGAAAAACAATCATCACAAACAACATCTCCAATTCCTGAAGGGGCAGCGGCTGCACAACAACAAGAAGCTTCTAAAACGGCTATGCCGAATTTTAACGAAACGTCAAAACCTCAACAGCAACAGCCACAAAAACCTACGCCTCCGGCACAGTAATTTGAAAAAGAGCTGTCGTCGTGATAGTATAAAGTGATTTCAGAAAAATCATTTTATCTTTGCAACGCAAACAATCGGGGTGTAGCACAGTTGGCTAGCGCGCCACGTTCGGGACGTGGAGGTCGGAAGTTCGAGTCTTCTCACCCCGACATAATAAAGCCTGTGGATCGGAAGATTTACAGGCTTTATTATTAAATCAAAATGTTACAAAATCAGTTGAAATCAAAGCAGCTTATTATGAAACGAGCATGTAATTTACTTACACCCAAGAGTATGAGAATAGTTGACATGTGAGTTCCATACGACATTTAAAAAAATTATTCGCGTATGAAATACAGAAATTTCGGTAAAACAACAATTCAGCTCCCTGCTATTGGTTTGGGCTGTATGGGAATGAGCCATGCCTATGGCGAACCCAATGATAAAGAGTCGATTGCAACATTGGAAAAAGCAATAGAAATTGGCATTACCTTCTGGGATACAGCAGATATTTATGGGAATGGCAGAAACGAAGAGTTAATTTCAAAAGTGCTCAAACCCAACCGCGAAAAGATTTTCATTGCTACTAAGTTTGGCTTTCGCAACAACCCTGACGGAAAACCCGGCAATGACTTTGATGGTTCTCCAAAACACATGAAGACTGCCATTGAACAAAGTTTGAGACGACTGAAAACAGACGTGATTGATCTATATTATGCTCATCGCATTGATCCAACTATTCCTGTCG
>JAJZHJ010000073.1 GCA_021804525.1 Bacteroidota bacterium
CTTCTTCTCAGTTCAGGTTGCGCTATACAACCCCCAAACTATTAATTTTCTTTCCAAAGGTCATTGTAATATTTAAATCTTCCAAATAATCCCATCAAATTTTTTATTCAGCGCTGCATCTTTATGCATAGGTGTTGGTATTTTCCTTGTAGATACAAGGCATGTTGCATCTCTACGTCGTGCCTTGCTCCTTGTTCCAATGTCCATTAATTGCAGCATCAGATGTCTTCACGTTTCATTTTGTTTTTCGTAAAAAATGTCTATATTTGCACTGTCAATAAACGGTGATATTTCACATTGTGACAGCTCCTGTTTGCCAATTCTGGGTGGTTGACATTCGGCAGTTCATTCTTTCAAATCACCCTTCTTTTTATTTAATCCTACGTGGCAGCTCCGAGGTAACTCCGACGTAGCTCCGAGGAAGCTCCGACTTTTCTCTCACAAAACTCCCATTTTTCCCCGTCGCACCTTTAGTGCACCTATAGAGTAGCTCCGACTCAGCTATAGTGTAACCATAGGGTAGCTATAGTCCAGCTATAGGATAGCTATAGGGCAGCTATAGGTTTCCTTAGGTAAAGCTGCATGAATCTCATTGTATAATTTTAATGAAAAACATGCTGTCTTTGGGTGTCTGTTGATCAAACTTGTGGGTTGGCAGGATTTTTCTGCATGAAATTGCAGTGTATAAAACATTAAAATATTTTTACAGCCCCATTTCTATATTCAGTAACCTATGGCACACATCAAATCTTCCGCTTTCGGTACTGATCCGAAAAAGGTTGATGACATCGTGGCGATTGTTTTGAAATGTGGACTAGGTCGTTCTGTAACTTGGATGGAGTAGTTTGTGAGATACGATAACTGCAGGCGCAGCATGAACTGCACTATCTCATAGCTAAAACGATCATGAAGAAATATGCAGATGAGGAATCAGATGAGATATCTATGATCGATAAGTGAACAAAATTATTGTAGAAACTGTAAGTCGATAAAATGAGAGAGAAAAAAAGTGCGGACGACGGGACTCGAACCCACACGCCTTTCGGTACCAGATCCTAAGTCTGGCGCGGCTACCAATTACGCCACGTCCGCATTTTGAGTTGCAAAGGTATTGCTTTTTGTCAAATAAAAAAAGCCGCTTCGGCAAATTGAGAGAAAACTCCTAATTGATAGGGTTTGAGTGTCGGTATTCTTTGTAATCTGCCGTGTCTCGCGACAACCCGAAGGCGCAGCCCGCCATTGAATATCTAAACTTTTCTCAGGACTAAAATTCTGTTGAGTTTTCCAGTTGTCCGAAGCGACTTTCCATTGACAAAGATACTCCATAATTGACAAAAGTGAAACTTTTTTTTGATGACGACATTGCTTTCGCCCTTTGTTTACTTGCTTTCGTTGGTGGTTTTGATGTCTTTTATCAGGAGCTGAATGGTGGTATTTCCATTAAACGTGTTTTCTTCCAACGTGTAACAAATGTCTAACGGATTCATGGCTTTCAGGTCGTCATTAAATTCTCCCATCCGAAATGCAATACCATTCATCACATTTTCGGAACTGGCGTCCACCAATTCCATCTTGATATGTTCTTGCTCTTTTCCTACCAGACGGCTTGTACCATAGTCGAATACTCTTCTTGTACAAAACACGGGCTTCATGTTCTCAGGCCCATAGGGGCTGAATTGTCTGAGGACGCGGAAAAACTTCGGCGTAATTTCCTTGAAATCTATTACACCATCAATGTCTAATTGAGGTTGAAGCTGCTCATCGGTAATAGTTTCGCATACAAAAGTCTCAAACCGTTGCCTGAAGGCGTCTAAATTGCTTTCTTTCATTGATAGCCCCGCGGCATACATGTGCCCGCCAAAAGTTTCGAGTAAATCGCGGCACCCTTCGATCGCTTTGTAAATGTCATACCCAGGTACAGAACGCGCCGACCCGGTGACTAAACCATTGGAGAGCGTCAGCACAATGGAGGGACGGTAAAAAAGTTCAGTCAGCCGTGAAGCAACGATACCGATGACTCCTTTGTGCCATGCCTGTTGATAGACAACAATGGATTTCTTCTCGCTGAAGCCTTCTAAGTTGTTAAGAAATTGAGAAGCTTCTTCTGTAATCGATTTGTCCAGGTCTTTGCGTGTTTCGTTATATTGATTCAGACAATCACATTTTTCGGTTGCGAAGGTTTCATCGCGTGCAACTAACAGATCGACAGCTTCGCGTGCCGATTGAATACGACCGGAAGCATTGATGCGTGGCCCTATCTTGAAAACAATGTCACTGATGCTGATTTCTTTGTCGCTGAGTGCGCAGAGATTAATAATGGATTTGAGTCCTAAATTGGGATTCGTGCTTAGCTTTTTTAGCCCGAAGTGGGCTAAAACACGATTCTCATCGGTGATGGGAACAATATCTGATGCAATACTCACCGCTACATAATCCATAAGTTGATAGACTGAAGAAAGATCGATTTGGTTATTCATAGCCAACGCTTGCATCAATTTGAAGCCTACCCCGCATCCTGACAGATGCTGATATGGATACGTCGAGTCAACGCGTTTTGGATCGAGTACTGCAATGGCATCCGGCAGCTCTGCGTCGGGCATATGGTGGTCGCAAATAATGAAATCCACGTTCAACTTTTTGGCATATGCTATTTTTTCGACTGCTTTGATGCCACAGTCGAGGGCAATGACTAACGAAAACCCATTATTGGCGGCATAATCGATTCCTTTGTAGGAAATACCGTATCCTTCCGTGTAGCGATCGGGCAAATAATAATCGAGGTTCGATGTGAACTGCTGCAAATATTTATATACTAATGCAACGGCTGTGGTGCCGTCCACATCATAATCCCCATAAACCAAAATTTTTTCTTTCCTTCCCAAAGCCATGTTCAACCGTTCTATGGCTTTATCCATGTCATTCATCAAAAACGGATCATGCAAATGTGACAGATCAGGGCGAAAGAATTGTTTCGCCTCTTCAAATGTTGTTATTCCTCGTAGAACTAAGAGTTTTGTTAAGACGTTGCTGATGCCAAGTTCTTGTGCCAATTGCTCGCTCTTGGTTTGTTGATCTGGTGTAAGCGTGCGAAAATTCCATTGATTTGCCATCTATAAAGTGATTTATTGTATTTTCATGTAATACTAGAAAATTGCAATTCGTTGTTTGTGAATGCAATATTAAGATTATATGGAACGAACCCGCTTCATACAATTCAAGGATAAAATTAGAGAAAAATACCGGTTTACTTTTATAACCCATGAAATAAGTTGGTCGCATGGCCAAATAACCTTTTCAACATGTTAAAACTGGATGAAAATGGCACACTTGGACGATAAATGTGTACTTTTGTAGTCAAATCAACACGTATGATCGAACAAAACTTTATCAAACTATACGAAAAGAGCTTCAAAGAGAATTGGTTACGTAATGCGTTATCCGATTACGGCGATCCTACTCCGATGCGGTATGCCGACGTGGCTGAAGAGATTGCACGCATTCATCTATTGTACGAAAAGATGCATTTACGTAAAGGAGATAAAGTAGCTCTTGTGGGTAAAAATTCTACCAAATGGGTTTTAGCCTATATGGCAACTATTACCTATGGAGCTGTCATTATTCCAATTTTGCAGGATTTTAATCCGAATGATGTGCATCACATTGTGAATCATTCGGAGGCAATCATGCTTTGGGTAAGCGACTCCATTTGGGAAAATTTGGAAGAAGAAAAAATGGATGCGCTACGTGCTGTTTTTTCGCTCAATGACTCACGGTGCATTTGCCAACATGATGGAGAAGCCATCCAAAAAATGGTGAGAGCTTTAGATATGGAATTCAAACAACGCTATTCGGGTGGTTTTACAGCAGCTGATGTGAAATTTGCCGATGTATCCAATGAAGACTTGATTCTGCTTAATTACACATCGGGTACAACTGGTTTTACCAAAGGAGTGATGCTGTCCGCTAATAATTTAGTGGGCAATGTATTGTTTGCTATTCGTTCCGGGCTGATGCACAATGAAACACGTATCCTATCCTTCTTGCCGTTGGCACATGCTTATGGTTGTTCTTTTGAAATGCTTTCTCCATTGGCTAATGGAGGCCATGTGACTTTGTTGGGAAAGATTCCGTCGCCTAAGATTTTAATGCAAGCTATGTCGATGGTGAAGCCCACTATTATCTTATCGGTTCCTCTGGTGTTAGAAAAGATTTATAAAAAACAAGTACAACCTTTGTTGAATCAGCGGGCTATGCGCTTGGCATTGAGTATTCCATTGCTAGATACGCGTATTTTAGCCACTATTCAAAAGAAATTAGTGAATGCCTTCGGAGGTGAGTTTATGCAAATAGTAGTTGGCGGCGCTCCTTTGAATCCCGAAGTGGAGGCGTTTTTGCTCAAGATAAAGTTTCCGTTCACAGTAGGTTATGGCATGACGGAATGTGCACCCTTGATTAGTTATTCTCCGTACTACGAATATATAGAAAGCTCATGTGGCAAGATTCTAAATGGCATGGAGGTACGCATCGACCATGCTGATCCTACAACGAGGGTAGGGGAGATATGTGTGCGGGGTGAGAATGTAATGATTGGGTATTATAAAAACGATGCTGCTACCCATGATGTGTTCGATCGTGAAGGTTGGTTTCATACCGGTGATTTGGGCTCTGTAGATGCAAACGGTGTGATTTATATTCGTGGAAGGAGTAAAAGTATGATTTTAGGCGCTAACGGACAAAATATATATCCTGAAGAAATCGAGGCAAAACTCAATAATCTACCTTTTGTAATGGAAAGTCTGGTTATTGAAAATGATGGGAAGCTTATTGCATTGGTTTATCCGGATTATGAAGGCGTGGATGAATCTCACATTGCCCATGAAGAGTTGCAAATGGTTATGGAACAAAATCGTATAGCACTCAATAAAGATTTGGCTTCTTATGAAATCATTTCAAAGATAGTTCTCTACCCGAACGAATTTGAGAAGACACCTAAGAAAAGTATTAAAAGATACCTGTATGCAAATGCTTTACAATAAGTGTTTTGTCGTATTTCTGAAAGCGGAAGCTTTGTGGTATATCAAATTATGTTAAAATATGGATTTTCTGTTCGTAGTATTGAAATCAGTTGTACCTTTGCATCGGTTTTAATGCCACTGATTTATAATGTTTAATTTCTAAAGGTAAAAGAAAATGAAAAAGGTAATTTTGTTATTTGCTGTCGTTGGTGCTATCGCATGTGTTGCATGTCAGTCTAAACCTGCTCAAGAAGCTGCTCCTGCTCCTGCTCCTACAGCTGCTCCTGCTCCTGCTCCTGCTCCTGCTGCTGATTCAGCTGCTGCTGCTGCTCCTGCTGCTGCACCTGCAACGAAGTAATTTTTGCACCAGCAAAAAAATGAAAGTCCGTTATTGTAACGGACTTTTTTTTTATCTTCACAGCTCGTATTAATGGATCAGATGACATTGTTGTGGGGAAAGGAAAAAAGAAAGATATTTGCAGGGAAAAAAGAGACTATGACTGCAACGAGAGAGATCAATCAGAATTTATTAAAGCTTGTTTTACCATCTGAGTTATTTGATTATTTTGAGATAACTGATTTGAAGGTAGAAGATCAATCGGTACATGTATTTTTTGATGAACGGGATATAAAACCCACAGCTTATCTGGGAGAAAAGCTTACCTCAAAAGGATTTCATCAACAAGTAACGATACAAGATTTTCCACTTCGCGATAAAGCTGTTTTTCTGCATGTGCGTCGAAGGCGATGGCTGGTAGAATCCACCAAAGAGGTTGTGAGTAGGGATTGGGATTCCGTAGCAGAAGGAACGCGTTACACGAAAAGTTTCGCGGCTTTTTTAAAAGGATTACTTGGATAATTACCCTGTTAGCAGCAATAGCTTAGAGAAATTCTATCATATTAATGGTGATCAGCTGGGACAGCAATACAAGGAACATTTGAGTGATTATACAACATGGGATCAAAAAGATCATGCTCGTCAATGGTTGCTTTTCCCTCATAATATTGGGTCTTCATTGAGCATTGATGAAACCTCTCTTTCCAATGGGGAACTTTATACGATATTAACCAACAAGCAGGGCCAAGGGAAAAAGGGAACCTTGATTGCCATGGTTGAAGGAACAGATGCAGAAAGTGTCATAGAGGTTTTAAATCGTATTCCCGAGAATGCAAGACAAAGTGTACAAGAAGTTACGTTAGATATGGCAGGCTCAATGAGTAAGATTATCAAACAATGTTTTCCCGATGCCTCATTGGTAATCGATCGGTTTCATGTCCAAAAGTTGGCTTATGATGCTTTACAGGAGATGCGTATCGCGTATCGTTGGGATGCCATCAATGAAGAAACCAATGCCATGGAAAACGCCAAACTAAACAAGACCAAATATATTGCTCCTGTATTTAGCAATGGTGACAACCGCAAACAACTCCTTGCCCGTAGTCGGTATCTGTTGTTCAAATCAAGAGATAAATGGACTCAAAAGCAAAAAGAAAGATCCCTGATATTATTTGATCAATATCCTGATATTAAAAAAGCGTATGCGCTTACACATGCCTTGAGAATGATTTTTTCCCAGACTGAAACAAAAGGGGTAGCTTACACCAAAATGGCTCGATGGTTCAATGATGTCACTGACTCCGGATTCAAATCCTTTAATACCATATCAGCTACAATATATGAACATTATAGAGAAATCTTAAACTTCTTCGATCATCGAAGTACTAATGCCTCTGCGGAATCATTCAATGCTAAAATTAAAGCTTTTAGAGCAACTCAAAGAGGAGTAACTGACATCCCATTTTTCTTGTTCAGACTCTCAATTATCTATGCTTAAAATAACTTCCCCTCAACAATGTCATCTGATCCCTAAC
>JAJZHJ010000074.1 GCA_021804525.1 Bacteroidota bacterium
TAAAGGCGTTGCAAGTAAAAGAAGCAGGCGAACGGAAACGAGCCTTAATCCACGATTTAATAAGAACGATACTGTACACAGCAATATCAAACAAGCCATATCATATTACTCGAAATCGAAATCGATAGCTGGTATCGTAAGCGACTATGCATGGTTATTTTGAAACCATGGAAACAGATTAGAACCCGCTTTCAACATTTAATGAAGTTAGGAATATTCCAATTTCAAACGATGAAGTTTTCAATTACAAGAAAAGACTATTTATGCACCGTCAAAAGTCAAATTCATCAAACTTCTTTCAGTATCGATTTGCTTCAATAGGCAGGTTATCTGTTTTTCTCAACTTTCTATCGCTTTGTTCGTACGTAAATTAATAAATCATCGTATACGAACGGTGGTGATAGGGTAGTGAATGATTTAATCACTTACAAAATAATCTATTGTATACTGTTTTGGTGGTGTCTCAAATCCTGTTTTTAGATTATTAACTTTCAAAATTTGCAGACTGAGTTCTTTTAGTTGTACTTTTGGACTGAAAAACGAAAATAGTCGAAAAATGAAAAACGAACCTATTACAAAAGAAGATAAGGTGCGCGAAGAGATTCTAAACTCAGCACAAAAGTTGTTTCAACAGTATGGTTTACGAAAAACGGCCATGGAAGATATTGCAAAACGTTCTGGTCGTGGGAAAAGTACACTGTATTATTATTATGCAAGCAAAGAAGAAATTTTTGACGAAGTGATACGGCGTGAAGCACATGAAGTTTTCTCCGAAACCCAAAAAGCCATTGCCGAATCGCCTTCAGCTGAAGGAAAGTTAGAAGCCTATTTTTTTACTTCGATCAAAATGGTACAAGAAAAGGTGAACCTTTATAACATTGTACGAAATGAATTTGTTGACGATAATATTACGCGGGTTCGTGTCTTAATAAAGAAAATGAACTTAGACGATATTGAAACTGTAAAAGCAATCTTGCAATTAGGTATCGACAATAATGAATTTATGCCGGAAATTCAAAAGGAGATAGATCTGATTGCTTATATTATTGTTAGTGCCACACGTAGTATCCTGATAGATTTAGCCATTGACACACCGGTTCCGGGCTGGGATTTGCGCAGTAAATTATTAGTCAGTTTATTCATCAAAGGGTTTAAAACGACAACGGTATGATATTGGTGCCAGAACTTTCTTTCTCATTTCTAATCTCTAATCTTTCTATTCAATAATTTTTAATTGATACATGGTATGATCAAAAAAAAGAATTTATCGGCGACATCTCTTGTCGTTGTTTTGAGTTTACTATATGGCTGTAGCGGACACCCGTCAACCTCTGATCAACAAAGGCCTATGCCGGTTAAGGTGTTGACGGTGCAACTTTCAACCATCAATTTAGGACAGGAATATGTGGGAACCATTCGTGAGTCAGTGGCTATTCCGTTGAGTTTTCCTGCTGCAGGTACGGTTTCTGCCGTGTATGTATCCGAAGGGCAGTCGGTAAATAAAGGCATGGTTTTAGCAACATTAGACACAAAGAGCTATCGAAGCAGTTATCAAATTGCGTTGGCAAAAGAGAAGCAAGCACAAGATGCCTATAATCGTCTTTCTGAATTGTATAAAAAAGGTAGTCTGCCTGAAATAAAGATGGTAGAAATTGAAAGCGATTTGCAACAAGCGCGTTCTACTGCTCAACTTGCTAAAAATTCTCTTGCCGATTGCAGATTAATTGCTCCTACGCATGGGGTGATCGGGAAGAAATCGGTTGAGCCTGGAATGAATGTATTACCCGATTATCAAGTGCTTAGTTTACTAAAGATTGAGCAAGTAAATGCTGTTGTACCGATTCCTGAAAATCAAATTGCAAACATACAACTTGGACAACAAGCCACTGTAACAGTTGCTGCATTAAACAATGCTTCATTCACAGGAAAAGTAACTGAAACAGGAGTGGAAGCTGATCCTTTGTCGCATACCTATCCGATTAAAATTGCTCTGCAAAATAATGATGAACAGTTAAAACCCGGAATGGTTTGTAACGTGGTGATTACCCCTAAAGCAGTTGCTCCTATGATCACCGTTCCGCAAACTTCTGTGATGATTGATACAAATAACCATACCTATGTTTACGTTGCTAATAAAGATGGTCATAGCGTGCACAAGCAAATTGTACAAGTGGGTGAAGCTGTTGGAAATGGTGATGTGGCTATTCTTGCAGGACTTCAATCGGGCGACGGCGTTGTTACAGAAGGGAATCAAAAAATTGACGAACAATCATTGATACAAATTATTCACTGATATGCGAAGAAAAATTGGAGTTGTAGAAGCTGCCATGAAATACAAACAAATTGTATTTCTCGTGGTTGCCGTGCTGATATTGATTGGTGTGTTTGCTCTGTATGACATGCCACGCCAGGAATTTCCAACGTTTACCATTCGACAAGGATTGGTGGTCGGCGTTTATCCCGGAGCCACGGCTACAGAGGTAGAGCAACAGTTAACCACGCAAGTGGAGCGTTATTTGTTTAGTTTTAAGGAAGTAAATAAAGCTAAGACTTATTCGCATTCGCGCGATGGATTGATGGTGATTTATGTTACGCTGAACGATAATGTGACCAATAGTGATGAGTTTTGGTCGAAGTTGAGTTATGGACTGAATAACTTCAAAGCACAATTGCCATCAGGTGTTTTGGCGTTGGTGGCCGACAATAATTTCGGAGACACTTCGGCTTTATTAATTACACTTCAATCGAAAACTAAGAGTTACCGAGATTTAGAAACATACCTCTATCGATTGGAAGATCAGTTGCGCCGTATTCCTTCGGTATCGAACGTTCGCCATTATGGATTGGAAAAAGAGCAAATTGCGGTCTATTTGGATAAAAACAAATTGGATAAATATGGTATTTCGTCGAATACGCTTTTTGCAACGTTGTTTTCACAAGGTTTACGAACTGTTGGTGGTGAAGTGGATAATGGGAATATGGATGTTCCAATTCATGTCGTTTCGCAGTATCAGACAGAACAGGATGTTGCTAATCAAATAATTTACAGCGATCCGACAGGAGCTGTCATTCGATTGAAAGATGTAGCTCGTGTTGTGAGGGAATATCCGCAACCTGACAGCTACATTCAAATCAACGGCAATAAATGTTTGTTGGTTTCGATGGAGATGTTGCCAGGACACAACATTGTGAAGTATGGCAAGGATGTTGAAAAGGTACTCAAGGAGTTTCAGAAAAGTTTACCCCCGGGTGTAACAATGCATCGAATTGTAAATCAACCTCAAGTGGTGAGTGACTCTATTACTGTTTTCTTGAAAGAGTTCATGTTTGCCATTTTAGCGGTTATTTTGGTCACGATGCTTTTGTTGCCGTTGAGGGTTGCTTCCGTTGCGGCTTCGTCGATTCCTATTACCATTTTTATTTCGTTGGGTATTATGGATATTTTCGGCATGGAATTGAACACCGTTACGTTGGCTGGCTTGATTGTGGTGTTGGGAATGATTGTCGATAACTCCGTGGTGATTGTGGACGATTATATGCAAAAATTAGATCAGGGAATGTCTCGATGGTATGCTTCCATTGCCAGCGCCAAAGAGTTTTTTGGAGCAATTTTTGCTGCAACATTGGCCATAAGCATCACTTTCTTTCCATTTTTGCTGACATTGAAAGGTGAATTCAGAGACTTTGTATTGATGTTCCCCTGGACGGTAACCATCACGTTGGGCGTGTCATTGTTGGTGGCGATGTTGGTGATCCCATATTTGCAATATCATTTTGTTAAACAAGGATTTATTTCGGCAACGCCTGAAACAAAGAAAAAGAAGTTCGATTCGTTGAAATGGATTCAATCGACTTACGAAAAGTTTTTGTCCCGTGCTTTTGCGCATCCCAAACGTACTTTACTGTTTGGTGGATTTTCTGTTGTGGCCGGGTTGGTGTTGTTTTTGTTTGTTCCTCAACGGTTGATGCCGGTGGCAGAGCGCAACCAGTTTGCTGTTGAAATTTATTTGCCCGACGGAAGTTCATTGCAACAAACCGCTTCTGTAGCCGATAGTTTAGAAAATATGCTTCGAAAAGATCAACGGGTGAAATCGATCACTTCATTTATTGGGACGAGTTCTCCGCGTTTTCAAACAGCCTATGCTCCAAACTTTCCATCCAAAAACTATGCTCAGTTTATTGTCAATACAACTTCGAACGAAGCTACGGTGGAATTACTGGATGCCTATAGCGATAAATATTCACGTTATTTCTCCAATGCGTATGTGCGATTCAAACAGCTTGATTTTGAACCAGTGCAGGCTATGATTGAAGTACGTTTATCAGGAAATAATGAAAAAGAATTAATACTGACAGGCGATAGTTTATTGGCAAAAATGCGTCCGCTTTCTTCGTTACGTTGGGTACACACCGATTTTGAAACGCAACAGCCCATTGCTCAGGTTAATTTGAATAATACAGTAGCCAATCAATTAGGTATTACTCAAGCAATGGTTTCGTCGCAATTAGCAGTGCGATTCAATGGATTGCCAATGACCACAATTTGGGAAAAGGATTATCCTGTTTCCGTGATGTTGAAAACTGATAATCCTGGGCAACAGCATGTTATGGATATAAATAACACTTATATTCACTCTGTTTTGCCGGGTGTTTCAGTGCCATTGCGTCAAATTGCAACGGTGACACCCTCGTGGACACAAGGACAATTGGTACGTCGCAACGGAATCCCTACTTTAACGGTGATGGCTGACGTGGCACGCGGGTTGAACACCAATAATGTATTTGATCAGGTAAAGAAAGTGGCTGAAACAATTAAATTACCTGAAGGTATTACCCTGAGTTACGGGGGTGCACATGAATCGGATGCCACGACATTGCCTCAGATTGTTGAAGGATTGTTAGCAAGTTTGATGATTATCTTTTTAATTCTACTATTTCATTTCAAACGGGTTAAGCTGGCATTATTAGTGTTTGGTTCGGCTGCATTGAGTTTATTTGGTGCCTTCTTGGGTGTTTTGGTGTTACGTCTCGACTTTAGCATTACCTCTATTTTGGGAGTTGTAAGTTTGGTGGGTATCATTGTGCGGAATGGGATGATTATGCTCGATTATGCCGAAAGTTTGCGTTTCAAACATAATGAAACAGTGTTGAACGCAGCGATGGATGCAGGCAAGCGTCGGATGCGGCCTATCTTTTTAACGTCGGCTGCTGCATCGATGGGTGTTATCCCGATGATTCTCAGCCACAGTTTGCTGTGGAGTCCGATGGGAGCCGTCATTTTCTTTGGTACATTGACTTCCATGATCTTAGTCGTATTGATTTTGCCCGTGGCTTATTGGTGGATGTACCGTCATGACGAACGTGTTATGCCTGATGAACCTCAATCCGAAAGTGTCGCTGCCATTCCGTATGCCAAACCATTGATGATTGCTTTGTTATTGGTTATGGCAGGTATGGGAAGCATAAAGGCTCAGAAATCGTACACTTTGGAACAATGCAAACAGTTGGCCGTTGCCAATAATTCGTTGGTGAAGGATGCTTCGCTTCAGGTACAAGCCGCAAAACAGGTAAAGGCTGGTGCGTTGACTCAGTATTTTCCTTCGGTAAGCGCTTCGATGGGTGGGTTCATGGCCGACAAACCATTATTGAAAATGTCAATTCCAGGCGGTAATCTTCCGGTGTATAATGGCAATCTGTCAACATTGGCTAACGCTACGCAATATGCCTATTTTCCGGGTATGAACTTGAACTATTTTGATAAAGGATTGGTGTCGGCTGTCACGTTGACACAACCCATTTTTGCCGGCGGAAGAATTGTGAATGGAAACAAGCTGGCAACAATAGGTGTTACAGTCAATCAAGCCAAAGCAAAACTTGCGTTGAACGAAGTTACCTTGCATACCGAAGAATCTTTTTGGCAGGTCGTTTCGTTACAGGAAAAAATGAAAACCTTGCAGCGTTATGCCTTGTTTCTCGATTCGTTGTATAAACAAGCCGACGATGCTTTTCATGCAGGATTGATCAACCGGAACGATGTGATGAAGGTGACGTTGAAAAAGAGTGAACTGGCCATGAACCGATTGAAATTAGAACATGGCATCACGCTGAGTAAAATGGCGCTATGTCAGTATATAGGTATTCCGTACGATGCGTCCATCGCTTTTTCGCAAAATATCGATTCCATTGAACCTCCCGAAAGTATGTATGCCAATCCGGCTCAATCATTGCCCAATCGACAAGAATATAAATTGTTGCAACAAAATGTAGAGGCACAGAAGTTGCAAACGCGCATCAAGGTCGGTTCGTATTTGCCTGAGATTGGGGTGGGGGTGAGTGAGGCCTACTACAACTTCTCTACTATGAAAAATTTCAATACCCTTGCTTTTGTGTCGGTCAAAGTACCGTTAACCGATTGGTGGGCAGCTTCGCACGCTATCAAGGAACGACACATCCAAGAGCAGATTGCTGCCAACGATCTGAAAAACAATGCCGAACTTCTGACGCTGCAAATGCAAAAAGCGTGGGATGAGTTGGTAGAGGCGTATGCACAAATTGGAGTTGCGAATGTTACCGTTCAACAGGCGGAAGAGAATCTGAAAATCAATCAGGATAATTTTCATGCCGGCATCACAAATGTCTCGGACATGCTCGAAGCCGAAGCGATGGTGCAACAAGCACAAAATCAACTGATCGATGCTCAAACAGCCTACAAAACCAAACGGGTGGCTTATTTACAGGCAACAGGGAAAAACTAATTCTTTATTTCTCAAGTAGTAGTAACGGCTTTACTTCAAGTGAAGCCGTTACTTATTGAGAGCATTTATGTCCCGAAATGTTTGAATGCCTCAAATACCAAAAACACCGGCCAGACAATCGCTTTCAAA
>JAJZHJ010000075.1 GCA_021804525.1 Bacteroidota bacterium
CTACAACAAGTTCTACCGCGATTTGTATCCAATGAGTGAAGACCCGTTGTTTTCGATTCATTTGAATGTGGATTATCCATTCCATTTGACGGGAATTCTCTATTTTCCTAAAGTGAAAAACAATATCGAACTGCAACGGAATAAGATTCAGCTTTACTGCAATCAGGTATTCGTGACCGATGCCGTAGAGGGAATCGTTCCTGACTTCCTGACGTTATTGCACGGGGTGATTGATTCTCCCGATATTCCTCTCAATGTTTCGCGTAGTTACTTGCAAAGCGACTCGAATGTAAAAAAGATATCAAGTCATATCACCAAAAAGGTTGCCGATCGTCTGCAAGATATTTTTAAGAATGACCGCACTCAATTTGAAACCAAATGGGATAGTCTGCGGTTGTTTATTGTTTATGGCATGTTGACGGATGAAAAATTCTACGAGCGCGCCGAGAAATTTGTTCTCTTCAAAAATACGGAACAAAAATGCTTTACTTTCGACGAATATAAAACATTGATCAAAGACAATCAAACCGACAAAGAGGGATCGTTGATTTATTTGTATGCCAACGATGTGGAAAATCAACACAGTTATATTGAAGCGGCACGCAATAAAGGATATGATGTTTTGCTGATGGATGGTCAATTGGATATTCACTGGGTGAGTCAGTTGGAACAGAAGTTTGAAAAGAGTCGCTTTGTGCGGGTTGACAGTGATATTGTAGAACGTCTGATACGCAAAACAGATGACCCGCAACATCAGTTAACCGAATCGCAACGTCAAGCGCTGACTGCATTGTTTGAAACACAATTGCCCGCGTTGGACAAAATTGAATTCTCCGTGAGTTTGGAGCAGATGACACCCGATGCAAAACCATTGGTGATCACCCAAAGTGAATTTATGCGCCGCATGAAAGAGATGTCGGCTACACAAGGTGGTGGAATGATGAGCTTTTATGGCGAATTACCTGACAATTACACACTATCGGTGAACACGGCACATCCATTGATTGAAAAATTGTTACACGAAGAAGAGCAAGCTTGTGCGGAGATAGTGGCACCTATTGAGTCGGAAATTAAATCGTTGTCAGAAAGAGTAGAGACGCTAAAAGCAGCTCATAAAGGGAAAAAAGAGGAGGAAATTCCACAAGTAGAAAAAGAAGAACTCGCCACTTTAGAGAAACAACAAACGGAAGCAAAACAACGCCAAAAAGAAGTAATTGCACAATTCGCAAGCAATCAACCTTCCGTTCGTCAACTGATTGATCTCGCATTATTATCCACCAATCTTTTGAAAGGCGAAGCTTTGAGTCGTTTTGTGAAACGAAGTGTGGAAATTATGCTGTAGTTTAATAGCATTGTGCTCTTAAATTTGCTTTTTAAGGAAATAATAGCCATAAAAATTGGGGGTATAACATCAAAATAATCATTTTATTGATATTGATAATAGATAAAATAGGGGGTTGAATATTTTATTTGAATTTTTATACTGCTAAAAATGCAGTGTGGGCACTTAAATCGACACTGTCGTTTTTTCTTTTACTGAATGGTTGATCAATGTCAACCATTCTTTTTTTTATTGTTAATTAGCTATTGATTTTACGATTTTTACTATCAATTTTTGACCTGAAAAGCATAGTGTAAGTGAGTTCAAAGCATTTTCGTTTTCATATTTAACAATCAATCCTATTTATCATGTGGAGTAACTATTTTGATTGCTATGATTTTTTTGATTTTGCATATTGAAAATAAATCATTGTAATACACTTATATACACAAACATATTCCACAACATCTTTCAAATTTATGACCCATTGAATCATTGGTTTTAACTAACAAATAAACTGATATATTAATATTTATAGGATACGATAATATGATGCAGATTTAATTAACATATTGTCGAGGTGTATTTTTATTTTGTCAACTTTCAAAGTGAAAACGTTTGTCTATAAAACAAGGGTATTGGAGATATTTTTCAGTATTAAAATACACTTTAGGTGACATTCTGAGGTTAAAATAGAAATATTACTTTCATTTTGGAAGAAAACATTTGTATAATTGGGAAATCGTATTTACCTTTGCCTTGTGATACAGGAAAAAATAGAGATGAAGGAACTTCAATTTTAACTAAATGGCAAATTTATGAGAAAACTAATGACTCTTTTATGCCTATTGATTGGCATAAGTTGGGCCTCGGCTCAAACAAAGGTGACGGGAGTAGTAACTTCAGCCGATGATGGTCAGCCTGTGATTGGCGCCTCAGTGGTGGTGAAAGGTACTACACACGGTACAATTACGGACGTGAACGGTAAATTTTCGCTTAATTTACCTGCCAATGAAAAAACGTTGGTGTTTTCGTATGTAGGGATGGTGACGCAAGAACAAGCTGCTCAGCAAACCATGAATGTTATTATGAAATCCAACGCACAACAGATGAACGAAGTAGTTGTAACCGCTTTAGGAATTACACGTGATGAAAAATCATTAGGTTACGCAACTCAAGAGGTGAGTGGCAGCAAACTTAATGTGGCGAAATCAGACAACTTGATTAATTCCCTTTCGGGTCGCGTTTCTGGTGTTGATATTAAGACCAGTGGTAACTTGGGCGGTTCTACTAACATTATCATTCGTGGTGATAAATCGCTGATGGGTAACAACCAAGCCTTATTCATTGTAGATGGAGTGCCAATTAATAACACAATGCCAATTTCCAACACAACAGGTTCAAGTACCTACCAATCAACAGGTGGTCAGGGCTATGACTATGGAACAGCAGCTTCAGACATTGACCCTAATGATATTAAATCGATTAGTGTTTTGAAAGGTGCTGCTGCAACTGCATTGTACGGCTCGCGTGCAGCTAACGGGGTGATTATGATTACGACTAAAACGGGTCGTGATGATAAGTACCTCGGAAAACATGGACTGGGCGTCAGCTTTAGTTCTAACGTAACATTGGGTACTATTGACAGAAGCACTTTCCCTCAATATCAGACTCAATATGGTGCCGGATATGGTCCTTACTATAGTGGTGGCAGCAGCCAATACCCTACATTTTGGTATAAAACATTGCCTTGGTCAAATGGTGCTAAAGAATACATTGTTCCTACAACAGAAGATGCATCGTATGGTACCAAATATGATCCAAACTTAAAGGTGTATCAATGGGATGCTTTTGTACCCGAATCTCCCAACTATCAAAAAGCAACGCCTTGGGTAGCTGCAAAAAATGGTCCAATAACCTTCTTTAATACTGCTGTTACTACCTCTAATACATTGTCTTTAAGCAATGCAACGGAAAATTCCTCATTCCGCTTTTCATATACTAACTTCGTACAAAACGGCATTTTGCCTAACAGTCAACTTACCAAAAACACGTTTGACTTAAACGCAAGTGCAAAATTGGCTAAGAATCTTACCATAAGCTCCAATGCTAATTTTGTTCATCAAAATACAGTAGGCCGTAACGGTACCGGTTATATGGGAAACATTATGACCAGTTTCCGTCAGTGGTGGGAAACGAACGTTGATGTAAAAGAATTGAAAACATTATATGACCAAACAGGAAGAAACGTTACCTGGAATATGAGTGCTCCTTACAGCGGCAATACTACGCCTATCTATTGGAATAACTATTATTGGGAACGTTACAACAACTATGAAAATGACTCACGTAGCCACCTCTTTGGTAATGCTCAGTTAAAATGGGACATTACTGATTATTTGAACATCATAGGTCGCGCTTCAATAGACACTTATACTCAACTCGAAGAAGAACATATTGGAGTAGGTAGTGTCCCTGCTGCATTTGGTATTGGTTTACAGTCAGTTGGGTCAGGTTATTCCAGAACTAACGTAAATTTCACAGAAACCAACTATGATTTGTTGGTGAATTTCAATAAGAATCTGACAGACAAATTAAATTTGACTGCTTTAGCCGGAGGAAACATTCGAAGGGATAACGAAGGTTCAATTTATGCTTCTACAAATGGTGGTTTAAGTGTGCCTGGCCTTTATTCCATTGCTAATTCGGTTAGCCCTGCATTGGCTCCGATTGAAGTGCAATCTGCTATCGGGGTAAACGCTGTTTTTGCCAGTGTCTCATTGGGATATGATAATACCTATTATTTGGATGCAACTTTGAGAAGAGATCAATCTTCTACGTTGCCTGTTGCAAACGATACCTATTTTTATCCTTCTATTTCAGGAAGTTATATTTTTACAAACTTGTGGAAACCTGAATGGGTAACTTTCGGTAAGGTTCGTTTGAACTATGCCGAGGTCGGTAATGACGCTCCTTTCGCAAGTCTTCTTAATACCTATTCGCAACCTAGTCCGTTTGGTTCAATTCCCTTGTATTCTGTGAATTCTACAGAAAACAATCCTAACCTGAAACCTGAAAAAACAAAGAGTAGTGAAGCTGGTTTGGAAATGGCTTTCTTAAACAAACGGGTAGGATTTGATGCCGATGTTTATTTGACCAATACTGTTGATCAAATTATGCCAGTAGCTGTTTCTCCCGCTACCGGATATTCATACGAGTATGTGAATTCAGGTGAAGTTCGCAATCAAGGTATCGAGCTTAATTTGTACGGCACACCAATTCAGAATAGAAACTTCAGTTGGAATGTCAATGTGAACTGGTCAACAAACGCTAATAAAGTGGTTTCTTTGTATCAAGGGGTACCTAACTTGCAGCTGGGTTCTTTCCAGGGTGGCGTAACCATTGATGCACAGGTTGGTAAACCTTATGGTTTGATTGAAGGTACCGATTATGTATATGTGAATGGGCAAAAAGAAGTTGATGCAAGTGGACATTATATATCCACTTCTACAACTAATAATATAATTGGCAACTCTAACCCTAAATGGCACGCTGGCGTTACCAACAGTTTTTCATACAAACACTGGACGGCAAGCTTTTTAATTGATATCCAAAAAGGTGGAAGTGTCTTTTCATTAGATCAATATTATGGTCAAAGCGACGGGATATATCCTAATTCTGTTGGCACTAATGACTTAGGTAATCCTATGAGAAATAGTATTGCTAATGGCGGCGGTATCATCCTTCCGGGTGTTAACGCTGATGGAACTAAAAATACTACGCGTATTACGGCTAATGATTATACCACATTAGGATATCCTTTCAATCCAAATTCAGCATTTGTGTACGATGCTTCGTATGTGAAACTTAGAGAAGCAGAAATATCGTATAATTTTGAAGACAACATGTTGAAAAACATTGGCATTCACTCGCTCTCATTAGGACTTGTAGGATCAAACCTATGGATTATTTACAAGAAATTACCGTACGCAGATCCCGAAGCCGGATTAGGTGCAGGCAACATGCAAGGATGGCAGAGTGGTGTTATGCCGACCACGCGTAATATCGGATTCAATCTGAAAGTTCAATTCTAAACATTACACACAATGAAAAAAATACTATTTATATTACTGGCCATGTCAGCCGTCTCTTGTTCCAAGCAGTCGTTAGCTGATCTGAACAAGGATGTTAAAAATCCGACCAATGTACCGGGAAATACGCTTTTTTCAAATGCTGAAAAAAATCTATCAGACCAAGATGTTAGCTTAAACGTTAATGATAATGATTTTGATTTGTGGTCACAGTATTTGACAGAAACCACTTATACAGACGAATCTAACTACAACATTTTTACCAGAAGTGTTCCTGATTATGCATGGAGAACGTATTACCGTGATATTTTGGAAGATCTGGGTCGATCGGATTCTTTGATAAAAATGGAAAAGCCTATCGTTCCTACTGATGTTGCAGTCCAAAAAAACCGGCTTGCTATCATTGATATTTTCTCTTGTTATGCATGGGATCAGATGGAAACAACTTGGGGAAATATCCCTTATTCACAAGCTCTGAACATTAATAACGTGTTGCCAGTGTATGATGATGCGTTATCTATTCACAGGGATTTGATTAAACGTGTGACTGCCGATGTTGCTGCTTTGGATCCTACGAATGGAAGCTTTGATGTTGCCGATCTGATCTATGGCGGTGATGTTTCTAAATGGCAAGAATTTGGCAACGGGTTGTTGGTTAAGCTGGCTATTGAAATTGCGGATGTAAGTACGGAAAGCACTTTGGTACAAAATACTATTAAAAGTGCTATGGCAGGAACCTTCTCCAGTTCATCTGACGATGCAATATTCAATTATTTAACGGCAACGCCTAATACGAACCCGTTATATGTGGATTTAGTTTTGAGTGGACGTTCCGACTATGTCGCTGCAAATACGATAATCAATGCAATGGATAGCCTGCAAGATCCGAGATTACCCATGTATTTTGATCAAAATTTGGGTGCGAATACTTATTTAGGAGGTACTTATGGCCAAAGTTCGGATTTTTCTATTTATACGCACATTAATACGGCTATCAGTAATACGCCAAGTTATCCTCATCCTTTGATGACCTATTCGGAAATTCAGTTCTATCTGGCTGAAGCTGCTGCACGTGGAATTATAACGGATGCTGCTGTTACGCACTTTAACAATGCGGTTACTGCTTCGATCGTATCATGGGGTGGAACTGCTGCTCAGGCAGCTACTTACTTAGCTCAACCAAGCGTTGCTTATAATGCTGCAAACTGGAAAGCAAGTATTGGAACACAAGCATGGATATCTTTCTATCTCCGAGGATATTTGGGATGGACAGAATGGCGCAGATTGGATGCTCCGGTTATGAACGAACCACCATCACCGGCATCGGGCGTGGTTACGTTCCCATACAGGTATCCTTACCCAAGTGGAGAACAGACACTTAATCCTATTAACTATACCCAGGCAGCAGCTGCA
>JAJZHJ010000076.1 GCA_021804525.1 Bacteroidota bacterium
TCTTTGGTGATGCAAATTGTGTAAAATGCCAAGCATGGTTTCCGCTGCTATGCGGGAGGCTCCTCGTTCTCCCAATCGAGCCTGAATTTGCTTGTAATCGTCGAGCATGGAAGCTCGATAACTATCATTGTTTATTAGTTGGTTTAGTTCGTGTGAGAGGCGCTGAGTTGTCACTTGGGAGCCTATCAGTTCTAGTACCACTTGTTTTTGTGCAATAATGTTGACTAATGAGATATATGGGATACGAATGATCCATTTTCTCAAAATAGGAGTCAGTCGTGCAGGCGTCAAATGATACACAACGATTTGAGGGACGTTTAATAGTGCAGTTTCTAATGTAGCAGTACCGGATGTGACGATTGCTGCTTCGGCTTGCTGCAATAAATCGTAGGTTTGATTGAAAATGAGTTTTGCAAAACGCTCATCTGATAAAAATTGCTTGTAATACGAGGGGTCTATTCCCGGCGCTCCGGCAATTACAAATTGATAATTTGGAAATTGATTACAAACGGAAAGCATTAATGGTAAGTTGTCGCGAATCTCTTTTTGGCGACTTCCAGCCAATAAAGCAATAATCGGTTTATTAGACAAATCATTGCGAAGCATAAATTCATCGAAAGGAATGACTTCGGATGAG
The DNA here is from genome assembly GCA_021804525.1 of Bacteroidota bacterium. GTDB lineage: Bacteria > Bacteroidota > Bacteroidia > Bacteroidales > Paludibacteraceae > Microbacter. The sequence continues at coordinate 638 of JAJZHJ010000076.1, forward strand.
GTTGCCGGTACTGCATCGAACAGTGGGTTGCCTACATAAAAAACATTATCATAATGATGTTTATGATAGAAATCGACTTCAAAAGGAAAAATGGATAATACAGCATCAACATGTTGTTTAATCTCTTTGATGCGATATTCTTTCCATGCCCATAATTTTGGGGAAATGTAGTAGATGACAGGTAATCCAATTGTCATTTTGGCAAAACGAGCTATCCGTAAATTGAAGCTTGGATAATCGATCAAGATCAGTACATCGGGAGCAAATTTGCGAATGGCTTTTTTTGTCGTGGCAAGGTTGCCTAAAATAGTCCTTAGATGCAGCAATATGGGAATAAATCCCATGAATGCCATCTGTCGGAGGTGAATGATTGGTTCTCCGGCTTCGGCACACATCAAATCGCCCCCCAAGAAACGAAATTCTGCGCTGATATCCACTTTTTTCAAAGCGTGCATCAGGTTCGATCCATGCAGATCGCCAGATGCTTCGCCGGCTATAATAAAATATTTCATCTTTCCTCCGTGTTTGTTACAAATAAGAGGATATGACTCTGCTTATTTTCTCTTTTTCCCTGATGTATTTTGCACCTGCTCGCGTTGCATTTTCTCCAATCGATCTAAGAATCCACTTTTCTTTTTCGCTGGTTTTTTCTTGTTTGCTTCGAGTTGAGCCAAAAGTTTTTTCTCATCCACGAAATAACGAATAGCGTATGTTTGCAAAATGGTAATTAAAGTCGATACGAAATAATAGTAGCTTAATCCTGAAGCATAATCGTTGAACCAGAACCACATCAAAATAGGAGTGAAGTACATCAACATATTCATACCTGGAATTTGTTGACTGCTTTGCATTTGGGTGGACATGTTGACTTTTGTGTAAATAAAACTCACAATGGTCATTAACAAGCAAAATAGACTGATATGGTTCCCGAAATACTGCGTTATGATTGGAATGTGCGCTTGCCATGTAATTACAGCATCGTACGATGATAAGTCCTTTGCCCACAAAAATGCCTGATGTCGCAGTTCAATGGAAGATGGGAAAAAATTGAACATGGCAATCAAAATCGGTAACTGTAGCAGCATGGGTAAACAACCACTCATGGGACTCACTCCCACTTTTTTATACAAATCCATGGTCGCTTTTTGGCGTTCCATAGCTTTATCTGCAGGTATCTTTTCGTTAATGGCATCAATCTGAGGTTTCAAAACCCGCATTTTGGCCGATGAGACGTATGATTTATAAGTGAGCGGGAAGAGTACTAATTTGATTACCAACGTCATCAATAAGATGATGATACCATAGCTTAAAATAAAACTCCCAAAGAAGTCGAACATTGGAATAATGGCGTATCGGTTGACCCAACCAAAAATACCCCACCCAAGTGGAATGAGTTTAGTCAGTTGTAACTTCTGATCGCTTGGTATGCCATGATCAAAAGAGGCAAGCAGTGGATATTTGTTTGGCCCGAAATAAAAACGAAATCCTGGGCCAGATGCGTTTTTTGGATTGTAATTGACATACATATCTGTTTTACAACTCATCATGTAATGAGAAGAGTCATTCTCTTGGGCTTTGCTTTCTAATGTTGTGGAAAAGAACGATTTATCGGCTATCAAAACAGAGCTGAAAAATTGGTCTTTGAACGCAACCCATTGAATCATGTTGGGTGGTGTCTTTGTTTGATCACCCGAAGGGCTTAAGTTTTCAACGTCGGCAGCCAAAAATTTATAGTAGAGGCCGGTGTAGCGGGCTTCAAACTTACGACCAAGTTCTTGTTGACGAATTTTTGAGTTCCATGTGAGTTCCAACCGATCTGTATTTGAAGCAACGACAGAGGCCATGTTATTACTTTTCAACTCCAAATGAACCATGTAATCATTTGGTTGGAGCGTATAAACATAGTCTAAATATGCACCATTTTCAGCATGAAGACGCATTGTGAATGAAAATGGCTTAGTTATGGCTGTGGTATGGGTGGTATCAAGGCCGATTGGCTCAAAATAGAGATTCTGTGTGTTCAGAACACGGTTGTTGTTGGTGGCAAACGTGAATCCGAAAGCGCTTTCTTTTTCATCAAAAAGTGTGACAGGTAGAGAGTCGTACGAATGATAATCTTTCAAAACGACAGATACTATGCGACCGCCCTTGTTGCTGATAGTTACTTTGATAACTTTGTTTTCAATGGTGTAAAAATGTTCCTGACCTTCTGCTGAAGGTGCAAATGGTCCATAAGTCGCACTGATTTGTGCTGTATCGCTTACGTTATGTTGCAACGAGTCACCTTGTGCTGTTTGTAGGCTGTCATTCGTTGTGGCCACTTGCTTGTTGGTGGCTTGCATGGCAGCAATAGAGTCATTGATGTGTTTTTGATACGCCAATTGGCTTTCCGATGGGCGGTTAAGCCATGAAAATCCAATCAGAATCAACGCAATGAAGACAAACCCTAAAATCGTATTTCTATCCATAAGTATGTGGTTGCTATAAATTAGTGCGATGCAATATTATTTTGGCTGGATGGCTGCTTTTATAAAATGAATGAATAAGGGGTGCGGATGAAGCACCGTACTACTGTATTCAGGATGGAACTGGGTGCCAATGAACCACTTATGTTTTGGCAATTCAATGATTTCCACCAAGCCTGAATCAGGATTAATGCCACTGCATACAATTCCGGCATGTTCATATTGTTGACGGTAGTCATTATTGAATTCGTAACGATGGCGGTGTCGTTCTTCGATTCGTTCTTTCCCGTAAATCTTGTAAGCTAACGAGTCTTTTTGTATTTGACAGGCATAGGCTCCCAAACGCATAGTACCTCCCATATCAAATATGTTTTTTTGCTCTTCCATCATGTCAATGACATTATGGCGTGTGTTCATATCGAATTCAGTTGAATTAGCATCTTTGAATCCCAATACGTTACGTCCGTATTCAATGACCATACATTGCATACCTAAACAGATGCCGAGACATGGCACGTTGTTTTCACGGGCAAATCGGATGGCTTCTATTTTACCTTCAATGCCACGATTGCCAAACCCAGGTGCAATCAGAATACCATCTAGATCGCCTAATTCCTCCATCAAATTTTCGCTGTGTAACTTTTCGGAGTGAATCATCTCTAATTTCAATTTGCGATCATTGTAGGCTGAGGCATGAAGCAACGACTCGGTAATGGATTTATAAGCGTCGGGTAGCTCAACATATTTGCCTACTAATCCGATTTTTACAATCTGCTTTGCATTCTTCATTTTATTGACGAATCCTCTCCAACGGGTCAAATCTGCTTTTGTGTCGTTGGGATAACCTAATTTGCGAAGCACAATTGTGTCCAACCCTTCTTCCTCCATTTTGAGCGGCACTTCATAAATAACCGGAACATCAATGGATTGTATCACTGCATCCGGTTCGACGTTGCAAAACAAAGCTACTTTATGTCGAACGTCATCACTTAATTCCCGTTCGGTACGTAGCACTAAAATATCAGGCTGAACTCCGGCTTGTTGCAATTCCTTGACGGAATGTTGTGTGGGTTTTGTTTTTACTTCTTTCGCCGCTGCAATGAAGGGAACATAGGTCAAATGAATGGAAAGACAATTTTTCCCCATGTCCCATTTCATCTGACGCACGCTTTCGATGTAAGGTAATGATTCAATGTCACCTACTGTTCCTCCGATTTCGGTAATGACAAAGTCGTATTCTCCTGTATTGCCTAATTTCTGGATGTTCTCTTTTATTTCGTCGGTAATGTGCGGAATAACCTGTACCGTTTTGCCTAAATAATCGCCATGTCGCTCTTTGTTTATGACATTTTGATAAATGAAACCGGTAGTAATGTTATTGGCACGATGCATCGGCTCGTCCAAAAAACGCTCGTAATGGCCTAAATCAAGGTCAGCTTCGTGCCCATCGACCGTGACATAACATTCACCGTGCTCATAAGGATTCAATGTTCCAGGGTCAACATTGAGATATGGGTCAAGCTTTTGGTTGGTTACGCGAAATCCTCTTGCCTGTAATAACTTACCTAAAGAAGCGGCTATGATTCCTTTGCCTAATGAAGATACAACACCTCCTGTGACGAAAATATACTTAGTTTCTTTCACCTTGATATATGGATGATTAGTGGGTAGATGAGCATTAAAAAAATCCTGTTTTTCCGACTCCACAAAATTAGCAACTTTTTGCCAATAAATTGACTAACGGATGAAGAAATGTCTCTCTCTAATGTTATTGACTAAAAAATCAATTAGTTAGTCGATTGCGTGAATAATTGAATAAGCGTGTCTATTTTTTTTTCGAGAGGCCACATTGCATCAACCCAATGAACAGAGATTCCTCGGCGTTCCATTCCCCGAAACCATGTCATTTGTCGTTTTGCGAATTGATGAATTGCGATTTCGAGTTGTGCGACCATCTCCTTGTATGTCAATATATGTATCAGGTACAAAGTTACATATTTATATTCAAGCCCGTAGTAAATGAGCGATTCCGGAGAAAGTCCTTTTTCTAATAAAAAACGAACCTCATCTACCAATCCTTCCTCCAAACGTTGCCCGAGTCGTTGTGTAATCCGGCGTCGGCGTTCTTCCCGATTAATGTCAAGTCCAATAATCAGAGGATGAAGGGTAGGGTAGGTTGCCTTTTCTCTTTCCGGATTATGTTGGTAATATTCGGCAATTTCTATTGCTCTGATTGCGCGTTTTGGCGTGTCTACATCAGTGTTATTGTGGAGTTGTTTGTGTGTCTTCAGGATGGATTCCAATTCAATTAATGTTTTGTTTGCGAGTTGTTCTCGTAAACCCGAATTTATCGGTACCTCCTGCATTCTGTATCCTTGAAGGGCGGTTTCAAGGTACAACCCTGTGCCTCCGCAGAGAATGGGTAATTTGCCTCGATCGATTATTTCGTTGAATGCGAGGACAAAATCACGTTGAAACTCATATACATTGTATTGGTATCCGGCATCAACGATGTCAATCAAATGAGTTTGAATGGTTTCTCCGTTTACAGTATATTCGCAAAGATCTTTACCGGTACCAATGTTCATCCCGCGATATACTTGTCGTGAATCGGCGCTGATTATTTCCCCTTGCAATGCGAATGCTGCATTGGCGGCAAACGCCGTTTTCCCACATGCGGTAGGCCCTAAAATGGTCAGTAAATTATAGAATGCCATTGTTTTGAAATCGCTGATTTGGCGATTGATTACAAGTATGGATTTTCTCTTTTTTCGAGACCTATGGTGGTGCTATCTCCATGTCCTGTGTAAACTAACGTGTTATCAGGTAACGTGAGTAAGCGTTTTTGAATGCCCGAAATCAGTTGATCGTAGTTTCCTTTTGGCAAATCGGTTCTCCCGATGCTTCCTCGAAATAGTACATCACCGGCAAACAAAATACGATCTTTGTCATTGTAGAAACATAAGCTCCCCGGTGAATGACCGGGCACATGAATGGTTTTTAGTGTACTATGACCAAAGGAAATAATGTCTTCATCATTCAGATAGTGTCCAATGGGTTGAGGTTTCTCGTTGAATGGGACTCCGAAAACGGCTGACTGGGCAGGTAATTGATCGAGCAGAAATTCATCTGCTGCATGTGCTTCGGGTTCAACGCCGAAGGTATGGAACACAAAGCCGTTGCCAAAGACATGATCTAAGTGCAAGTGTGTATTGATCACATGTTTTACGATCAGTTTCTTCTCTTCAATGGCATGTCGTAATTTTTCTCGTTCTTTCACGGTTAAGCATCCTGCATCAACGATTACGCATTCAAGCGTATCATCGTAAGCAAGATAGGTGTTTTCCATAAATGGATTGAAAACAAATGATTCGATATTCATTCGCGGAAATATTTGTTATTGTTGTGAATGGCTGTTGTTTGAAACTGTACGCTTATCAAGGTAAAATGACGTTTTGTTGTCCATTCCCTTTTGTGGTATTTGTATTGGTTGTTGTGGAAAACTTCGGAAGCAGTTTTGTTTCGTAAAATTGAATGTAATCTTTCAAATTCTCGCCTCCGAGCAGCTTTTTGAGGTTGTCGTCTGTTATAACCCACATCTGTGCATCTACTTTGTTGAGAGCCTCTTTAATCGATGTGTCGTCATGCAGCAACTGTTCATAATAAATGGCATCGCTGAAATTGTTGAAATC
>JAJZHJ010000077.1 GCA_021804525.1 Bacteroidota bacterium
ATAAACGCTTAAAAAAAAAGAGTGTCATGTGATAATAAGCTAATTATTAGCGATTAGTTAAAGAACATGACAATATCATCCGTGATAAAGTGAGTTCAACCACATTGACTCAGGAAGAAAAAAAATAAAAACAAGAAAGTGCCATGAACCGATTTGTGATCATCGTAGCCGGAGGACAAGGCCTTCGGATGAATACTGAAATACCAAAACAATTCCTTGATTTACAAGGTAAGCCAATCTTAATGCACACGATTGAGGCATTTGCTCATTATGACCCAACGATGAAAATTCTGGTAGTTTTGCCTCAAGAACATCTTGACACATGGAGCAATCTTTGTGAAAAAAATCATTTCACAACTCCCCATCAAATGGTTTTAGGAGGTGATACACGTTTTGAATCGGTCTCACATGGGCTGCTCATGATTCAGGGCGAAGGTGTTGTCGCAGTGCATGACGGAGTGCGACCATTAGTGAGCACTGCGTTGATCGGTAAATGCTTTGAGACAGCAGAGAAAATGGGATCGGCAATACCGGTATGTAATATGGTCGAATCCGTACGCCAACGTGTAGGAAATGGCACAAAAAGCGTTGACAGAAATGAGTTTGTAACGGTTCAAACGCCACAAGTTTTTAACTCCATCATTCTGAAAATGGCATACAAGCAAGCACAACCCGCAAATTACACTGATGATGCTTCTCTTTTCGAAAAATTCGGGATTGCCTTAACCATGGTAGAAGGAGATCGCAACAATATAAAAATCACAGAATTTTTAGATATGAAACTGGCAGAGTTACTGCTTGTGTCACGTTGATTTTTTCCAGCACGCGTTTTTCTCAATTTCGATGGTATGATTGAATTAAATTCCAGCGATATTCAGTTTGTTCCCGGCATAGGACCAAAGCGAGCCGAATTGCTGCATACCGAACTTCAAATAAAGACAATAGAGGATTTACTCTATTATTTTCCGTATAAATACATCGATCGAAGTCGCTTTTATACCATTGCCGAGTTGCAAAGCGACGTAGGCTACGTGCAATTGAAAGGTAAAATCATACGTTTTGATAAACAGGGTGAAGGTCGGAATCAACGCCTTACGGCTCGTTTTTCGGATGGAACCGGCACCATAGAACTCATTTGGTTTCAGGGAACACAGTACGTGCAAAAACAATATAAGACAGACAACCTCTATGTCGTTTTTGGGAAGCCGGCTGTTTTCAACGGTCGGTTCTCGATAGTGCATCCTGATATTGAATCTATTGAGCAAACAGAGTTGCAGGCAAACAGAATATTGCAAGGCTACTACGGTACTACCGAAAAAATGAAATCCAATTTTTTGAATTCAAAAGTAATCCAGAAAATCATATTTACGGTAATTCGTTCGTTGGCAGCTCCCATACCCGAAACATTGCCTGCTTATTTAGTGCAAAAGTTCAGCTTAATGCCACTGCACGATGCAGTTTCAACCATGCACTTTCCCGCCAACGCGCAGCGGCTGGCAAAAGCACAACAAAGACTGAAATTCGAGGAGCTTTTCTATATTCAACTCTCGCTTCTACGTATTGCAAAACAACGTGCCGTGTCTTCAAAAGGATATGTATTCGGACAAGTAGGCGCCTTTTTCAATCAGTTTTTCCACGAATGCCTGCCATTTGAATTAACGAATGCACAAAAAAAAGTGATTCGTGAAATACGTGCCGATGTTGGCAGCGGTCATCAAATGAACCGATTGTTACAAGGAGATGTGGGTAGTGGAAAAACGTTGGTAGCGCTCATGGTGATGTTGATTGGGATGGATAACGGATTTCAAGCTTGTCTTATGGCTCCGACGGAAATTTTAGCCAAGCAACATTTCGAAACCTTGATACACTTTCTGAAAGGCATGAATGTCGTTGTGGGATTGTTGACCGGTTCCACGCGCAAAGCGGACAGGACGGTTTTGCACGAGCAGTTGCGTGCAGGAACATTACATTTGCTGGTGGGCACTCATGCATTATTGGAAGATGAAGTGCAATTTGCCAATTTGGGGTTGGTAGTCATTGACGAGCAGCATCGCTTCGGGGTAGCACAACGTGCTAAAATGTGGATGAAAAACGAGCAGGCTCCTCATATTTTGGTGATGACTGCAACGCCAATCCCACGTACGTTGGCTATGACACTTTATGGTGATTTGGAGGTGTCGGTCATCGACGAATTACCTCCGGGAAGAAAACCCATTCAAACCGTGCATTATTACGAAAAGAGACGTGGTGCAGTCTATCGGTTTATTGAGAAAGAAATTGCAACCGGACGTCAGATTTATATTGTCTATCCGTTGATTGAAGAATCGGAGAAAATGGATTTTCAAAACCTCACCGATGGTTTGAATGTCTTAAAAGAGAGGTTTCCCGACTTTGCGATTGGCATGGTACATGGGAGATTGAGTTCTGCAGAAAAAGAAGAAGCCATGACTCAGTTTTCGGAAAGAAAAACGCAGATTCTTGTTGCCACCACCGTAATTGAAGTAGGTGTGAATATTCCCAATGCGTCGGTAATGATTATCGAAAGCGCTCAACGATTCGGGTTGTCTCAGCTTCACCAATTGAGAGGAAGAGTCGGGCGGGGTGGCGATCAATCGTATTGCATTCTGATGACGCCTTATGAATTGGGGAAAGACACACGCAAACGCATGGAAATTATGACACGCACCAACGATGGTTTCGAAATTGCAGATGCTGATTTGAAGTTGCGTGGCCCTGGTGATCTTGAAGGAACGCAACAAAGCGGCATCCCTTTCACCTTGCGGGTAGCCAATTTAGCGCGCGATGGTCAGATGCTTCAATTTGTCCGTACGGTTGCTTTGGAGCTACTCGACGAAGATCCATTTTTACAACGTCCCGAACACTCAATATTGAAAAAGCAACTCCAAAAAATGCAAAAAGACTCCGTTGACTGGAAAAAAATCAGCTAAAAAACGTTCAATATATTTGGTAGTGTCATTTTTTATCTCTTACTTTGACCTGAAATTAGTTTTATATCTATTTATCACGCCATGCAACAAACACTCATATTATTGAAGCCCAGTGCAATAGAAAGAGGATTAGTCGGTGAAATTATTTCAAGACTCGAGAAAAAAGGATTGCTTATTGTGGGCATGAAAATGATACAATTATCGGACGAGTTGATTGAAGCTCATTATGCACATTTAGTCAACAAGTCGTTTTTCCCTATTCTCAAGGAAGCCATGCAAAAAACACCTGTGATTGCGATGTGTGTTAAAGGGAAAGAAGCCGTAAGACTTGTACGTGAAATGGCCGGTGCAACAAATGGCCGAAATGCGACTCCAGGTACCATTAGAGGAGATTACAGCATTAGTGCAATGAAAAACCTTATTCACGCTTCTGATTCGTTGACAAATGCACAAATAGAAGTCCAACGATTTTTTACTCCAAATGAACTCTTCAATTATCAAACAGTAATGGCAACTGCTCTATACGCGTTTGATGAATTGAATTAAATATAAACACACACGACCTCAGTTATGAAGAAAGCAATTTTCCTCTCCTTTATTTGGCTGTTTTCCTATGGATTTGCGCCCCATGCCTTTGCTAAAAAACGAGTACATGCAAAACATATCCGTACCCGCCCAAGAGAATTAGCCGCCGTGGATGACGTGCAGCGTCAAATAAATGCATTGAACGCTTTAATGGTGCAAAAAATGCAGCAAGAAGAAGACCCAAATGCAACGGAAGACGACTCGAATATTCCTGCAAACGGTCTTTATGAGTCGTGGACAAACAGTCGCATAAATCCATATCATACACCTTTTTATAAATTACCTGACTCCGTCAGAATTGACGTTTCACAGTTTGTGCCTCCAGTTGAATCGTTTATCACTTCGCATTTTGGATGGAGAAGTCGGTTTCATCGTATGCATTATGGTACTGATTTGAAACTCAACATAGGGGATCCTGTCCGTTGTGCCTTCGATGGTAAAGTACGTATCACAGGCTATGAAGCAAGAGGTTATGGCAACTATGTCGTTGTACGGCATGACAATGGATTGGAAACAGTCTATGGTCACCTGTCTAAAATTTTGGTGCATGAAAATGAACCGCTTAAAGCCGGAGACGAAATCGGGTTAGGTGGAAGTACGGGACGTTCAACAGGGCCACACTTACATTTCGAAGTGCGTTATTTGGGGAATGCTATCAATCCAGAAAAGATATTTGATTTTGCCGATGGCACACCTATTCATGACACGTATGTAATTACAAAAACGGGATCATTTGACTATGAATATGCGCATAGATTAAGCCCATCGTCTAATTTTTCGAAAGGATTAGCCAGGGCATCTCACCACAAAAAACACTATCGCAGGAGATAAACAGTGCGTTACACATTAACGGATAACCAACATCAAAAGGTTTGTGAGTACTTTTACTCACAAACCTTTTCTGTTTCTCCGCTATCTAAATTTAGCCATTATGACAGATAACGCTATGCAATGGGATATATTGCTAACAAACAAACGATTGGGCATGGAGCATTATCACGAGCAACGCGCCGACGATCGTACCGAGTTTCAACGCGATTATGATCGACTCATCTTTTCAGCACCTTTTCGCAGGTTACAAAACAAGACTCAAGTGTTCCCTTTGCCAGGTAGTGTGTTTGTTCACAACAGACTGACACATAGTTTGGAAGTTGCTAGCGTGGGTCGGTCTTTGGGAAGTGTTGTAACCAAACTTATGAAAGAGAAGAATCCAGATTGTCCTCCTTTCATGGAGGAGATTGGAGCCATCATTTCAGCTGCATGTTTGGCACATGACTTAGGCAATCCTCCTTTTGGTCATTCGGGAGAACAAGCCATTGGTACTTTTTTTTCCGAAGGACACGGTCAAATTGTAAAAAACACGTTAGAAGACATTTCCTATTGGACAGACTTTACTCATTTTGAAGGGAATGCCAATGCATTTCGACTGCTAACTCATCGTTTCAATGGCCGACGCGAAGGTGGATTTGCCATGACGTATGCCACTTTAGCAACCTTGGTAAAGTATCCATATCTCTCTAATCATGCTGATAACAAGACCAAGTTTGGCTTTTTTCATGCTGATGAATCGATATATCTTCGCATTGCCAAAGAATTAGGTATTCTCCGCCATCCACAACATCCGCAACGCTTTGTGCGTTATCCTCTTACTTATCTACTAGAAGCAGCTGATGATATCTGTTATCAAGTGATGGATATGGAAGACGCACAAAAACTAAACATCATTTCTGCTGACGAGGCCAAGCGCCTGTTGAAACTTTTCTTTCAGCCGGCGCGATTAATTCGTATCGATGAAACGTTGCAATTGGTAACGGATGTAAATGAACAAATTGCCTACCTACGCTCATCCGTCATTGGCGTATTGGTGGATGCAGTAGCACATGTATTTGTGTCGCATGAAGAAGAAATCTTATCGGGCATTTTCCAAGGCTCTTTGATCGACAAATTGCCAGATACTTTGAGGTCAGCTTACCGGGAATGTGCCATCATGGCAAAAGAGAAAATATATTGTGCTTCGGAAGTGTTGGATGTGGAATTAGCTGGTCATAAAATTATTACTACATTACTTCAAGAGCTGACACAAGCCGTTCTGTTTCCCGAGAAAGCCTATTCGCGTCAATTATTGCTACGTATTCCGACACAGTACGAACTGAACAGTACAACGCTCTACGAAAAAATGTTGGCTATGCTCGACTTTATATCAGGCATGACTGACGTATATGCGCTTGACCTGTACCGCAAGATAACCGGCATGAGCCTTCCAACGCTATAATTTAGTTTTCGCAGGGAGACGGAAGAAACGTTTTCTTGAAAGTATACAACGAATAAGAAAAAAGCGTATCTTTGTGGCGCTTTTCGAGTAAAAGCAAGTTAGGCTTTTATTTCATTTAATCCAACATTCAAATGGCAACAAAAATTAGATTACAAAGACACGGCCACAAGCGGTATGCCTATTACCACATTGTAATAGCCGACAGTCGTGCTCCAAGAAACGGTAAATTTATTGAGCGAATTGGTTCTTACAACCCAAACACTAACCCTGCAACCATTGATCTCAATTTTGATCGTGCACTCTATTGGGTAACCGTTGGTGCAGAACCAACCGACACTACACGCAATATTCTTTCTGACGAAGGTGTATTGTTAATGAAACACTTACAAGGCGGTGTCAAGAAGGGTGCATTTGACGAAGCAGAAGCAAACAAACGTTTTGCTGCTTGGAAAGCATCACGCTCAGCTGCCATAACTTCGCTACAAGAAAAAATATCTTCGGAAACGAAAGAACAAGCTAAAAAACGCCACGAAGAAGAAGCAGCTAAAAATCAAGCAAAAGTAGCAGCATTGGCCAAGAAACAAGCTGAAGAATCGGCTGCACTTGCTGCTAAGGCAGTGGATGCCGCAAAAGAAGCTGCAGCTGCAGCAGCCCCTGAACAAACCGCCAACTAAATCGAAAAATAGCACATTGTGCTTGTTGTTCTTCAAACCGTCTATTCTTCGCAAAGATAGACGGTTTTTTCTTGATAAAAAAGGTAACAAAAAAATCAAGACTCCGCCCGCCAATTTTTCGGCTCACCAGATGAGGCCAATCCTTATCAAAGAGCATCTGCAACAATACCGTTCATTTTCACTTCAAGTAAAAATGAACAAACATAATGTGTCGACAAATTCTTTTCATCAATAATAAAACTATAAGAAGTTGATTTTCAATGTTTGTTCATTTAATCACAGTAGAAAATAGACAGT
>JAJZHJ010000078.1 GCA_021804525.1 Bacteroidota bacterium
AGCCACAGCCACTATTTTCAACGATAATGGACTCAGAATCAAGATAGCGATCAAGAGAAGATAAAACAATCCGCGTGTGAGCACTTCGACACCAAGCAACATCAAGCTGCTTTTTGTGTAAAACTTAGCAGTCGAAAGATGCCGCTCTTTTTGTCGAAACCACGCGTTGAAGCTATCTTTAGGAACTGACCATGTGACACTTTCGGGCGAAATTTCCACGTGTGTATTGAATTCGTTAGCAATGCCATTAACAAAAAGATCATCATCACCCGATTGCAGGTTTAGCGACTTTGAGAATCCTTTTTCACGAATGAACGTATCCTTTCGGTAAGCCATGTTGCGTCCCACTCCCATATAAGGCCGGCCGGTTAACGCAAAACCTAACGATTGTATTCCAATAAAGAGAGTATCATACGAAATTAATCGGCTTATCCAACCATTTTCTTTTCGATATCCGCCATAACCGATCACAAACTCTGTGCCCTGCGTAAAATTACGCGCCATGCTACTGATCCACTGGTTGTCTATAGGTTGGCAATCAGCATCCGTAAAAAGCAACAAATCGTACTTGGCGGCTTTTATGCCAATAGTAAGTCCCAATTTTTTGGTGCTTCGAACATTTGCTGAAGCAGGCACAAACGTGCGATAAAGATGAGGATGTTGTTTTGAAAGTTCGCGAAGCAAATCTTCCGTTGCATCGGTAGAACCGTCGTTGATGACAATAACCTCGTATTGAGGATAATCCTGCGTCAGGATAGTTGGCAGGAATTGTTGCAAATGCTCTGCTTCGTTGCGAGCACAGATAATGATTGAAACAGGTGGTTGCGTTTCCAAAAAAGGAACAATTCCCTTGTTTTGCTTACGGCTATACCTCAAAATAGCATTGAAGTGATAGAAATAATAGTAAAGTTGAATGCCAAATATGATAATCATGGCAGCCAACAAGATTTGATCTACCAGACCCCACTGTTCAAATATGGTTGTGTTCATTTCCGTGCGTCGTTCAAAAGAAGTTATTCCGAGTAATAGACGCCGGGGAGTTTTCGCAAATTATATTGTGATGCCATAATCTCTCCATAAGCTCCTGCTGAACGCAAGACAATGTAATCGCCTCTTTTGGTTTCATTCAACATTCTATCTGTACCAAATGTGTCGGATGATTCACAAATTGGCCCAACCACATCATACTGTTTCAATGAAGCGTCCGATGAAATATTTTCAATATGATGATATGCCTGGTAAAGCGCTGGTCGAATGAGATCGGTCATTCCGGCATCCACTATCACGAATTGTTTAGTGGTGCCCTCTTTTACATAGAGCGTTTTGGTAATTAAGCTGCCACAGGAAGCAACAATGGCACGTCCCAATTCAAAATGTAATGTCTGATGTGGACGTAACTGCAAATGTTTGTGGAACACGTTGAAATAAGATTCAAAATCAGCCAGAGGGATATGATTGGGATGTTCATAATTGATTCCTAAACCTCCACCAACGTTGATGTGATCCAATCGAACTCCTTGAGCTTCGAAAAACTCTTGAATTTCATTCACACGGACACAGAGATTTTGAAAAGGTACCATGTCTGTGATTTGAGAGCCGATATGAAAATGAATCCCGATGAGTTGAACATGCTTTAGCGTCGGAAGTAGTTTGATCACTTTCTCCATGTCCTCCATGTTGAATCCAAACTTATTTTCATTCAATCCGGTAGTGATATAATGATGCGTATGAGCATCCACGTTGGGATTGATCCGAAGGGCAATGGAAGCAACAACATCTTTTTCTGCCGCAAATTGATTGATGACTTCCAATTCGGGGATCGACTCCACATTAAAGCTAAAAATATGGTTATCAAGACCTAACTTAATTTCCCAGTCAGCTTTGCCAACACCAGCAAAAACAATCTTTTCTGATGAAAAACCAGCTTCAACAGCAGCATTCACTTCGCCTCCGCTTACACAATCCGCACCGAGACCGGCTTGAGCAATCAAAGGCAATAATCGTTTGTTTGCATTGGCCTTCAAGGCATAATGCACATGATAGCCAAAACTTTCGGCCAACAAGTTGACAGTGGTTAATGTCTGTTTTAGTAAGCCTAAATCATAGTAATAAAAAGGAGTGTCGACTGTCTCGAATTTATCTATCGGGAAAATGCCTTTTATCATGATCGTGTTCTAAAAATCAAATAATGAACTTATTATCTTATTAAACAAAAATAGTTTGCAGTGCTTGTAATGCACGTTGTTTGTCTTCTTTTTTGATTAAGAATGAGATGTTATAATTACTTCCTCCATAGCTTACCATGCGGATAGGAATCTCTTTTAAGGCATTCACAACTTGTGCTTGCAAGCCAGTGTATTCGTGAAAAAGATCACCAACAACGCAGATAATCACCATGTCATAATCAACGGTTACGGTGCCCAATTTTTTCAGGTCGTTCACAATTTCTTCCAAATGCTTCACTTTGTCGATGGTGACGGAAACACCTACTTCGGAAGTGGTAACCAAGTCAACTGACGTCTGATAGCTTTCGAAAATTTCAAACACTTTGCGCATAAAACCATACGCTAACAACATACGTCCTGATTTAATCTTGATGGCCGTGATTCCGTCCTTTGCAGCAACAGCTTTTACTTTGCCATGTTCCGTTTCGTTCGAGATCAAGGTGCCAAGAGCTGATGGATCCATCGTGTTTAGCAATCGAACAGGAATGTTGCTCAGTTTTGCAGGTAATACACATGTCGGATGAAGTATTTTCGCACCGAAATAAGCTAATTCGGCAGCTTCTTCAAAATGAAGGTTGCGCACAGGGTAAGTATTTGACACAAAACGCGGATCGTTGTTATGCATTCCGTCGATGTCTGTCCAAATTTGCACCTCTGCGGCATCCAAAGCTGCACCCAACAACGAAGCGGTATAATCGCTTCCACCGCGTTGCAAATTGTCTATTTCACCGTAAAAGTTGCGGCAAATGTAACCTTGTGTGATATAAATATCAGCATCAGGGTGCTGTTGCAGCTGCTTGAGTATATTCTCACGGATAAAAGCGTTATCAGGTTCCCCGTTTTTGTCGGTCTTTACAAACTCAAGTGCATTCAACAAAGCCGATTTTACACCAATTTCTTTCAAATAGAGATGCATCATCATGGTGGAAAGCATTTCACCTTGCGCTAAGATGATTTTTTCTTCAAACAACGTGAAGATACTTTTCGAAAAAGTACGAATATAGTTGAAGTGTTTTTTTAATTCCAACTCTGCCTCCTGCCAAATTGCAGATTGACTGTAAAGCTCACCAATAGTATGGAAATATTTCTTTTCTAGGGAATTAATCACTTCCAGCGCTCCCACTGGATTTTTCTTGTAGAAATAATCAGCAATTTCTACCAACGTGTTGGTTGTGCCCGACATGGCTGAAAGCACAACAATATTTTGTTTTCCGTCACAAATTAGTTTTGCAACTTCTTTCATTCGTTGTGCTGAACCAACTGATGTGCCACCGAATTTTAATACCTTCATTTTCTGAAAAATAGGGTTTGTGAAACAACTTATTTATTCTTTGCAAATATAGCCTTTTTCGCTGACTTTTCGGCAAATAAATAAAAAATAGAGCGTAGGTAGATTCAAGTATCAAAGCGACAGTTTCATTCAAAGATGCATAAAATATATTAGAAGGCGACTGGGAGTTTAATTTTTCTCGTGGCCTTCGATTTATTTTATTCTGAACAAGTCAAATAAAGTTGTCATCATACAAGTCCAAGTTAGCTTCTTTGATAATGTATTTGTCTGATCAATTTATTGGCATATTCAATCAAGCCTCTTTCTGCACCAACAATATAGCGAGCAACATTCAAACAATAGTCATACAAAATTGCATGACTTACAGACTATTAAAATGGTTTATTACCTCAACGGAACGTATGGAAAAAAAATGTACCTTTGTTCTTTCTATTGACACCATTCAAACAAAATTTCTCGTTATGGAGGGTAAATTATTTATATATAACACATTAGGAAGAAAGAAAGAACAATTTAAACCCATTCACTCGCCTCATGTCGGGCTTTACGTATGTGGCCCCACTGTGTATGGAGACGCTCATTTAGGACATGCCCGGCCTGCCATCACGTTTGATTTATTGTTTCGTTATCTGACTTATATTGGATACAAAGTGCGATATGTCAGAAACATAACCGATGTAGGACATTTAGAGAATGACGCTGACGAAGGAGAAGATAAAATTGGAAAAAAAGCACGCATCGAGCAATTGGAGCCAATGGAAGTGGTGCAATATTACACCAACCGATACCATGATTCTATGAGCGCTCTTAATGTATTACCTCCTAGCATCGAACCTCATGCATCAGGTCATATTATCGAGCAGATTGAGTTTGTAAAAAAGATATTGGACACCGGCTTGGCATATGAAAGCGAAGGATCAATCTATTTTGATGTGGAAAAATACAATCAACATCATCATTATGGGAAACTTTCGGGACGAAACATCGACGAACTCATGGAATCGACCCGAAGTCTCGAAGGACAGCAAGAGAAACGTCGCTCTATCGATTTTGCATTATGGAAGAAAGCCAATCCGGAGCATCTGATGCACTGGCCATCACCATGGAGCGAAGGATTCCCCGGATGGCATTTGGAATGCTCAGTAATGGGGACTAAATATCTTGGAGAAACATTCGATATACACGGAGGTGGCATGGATTTGATGTTTCCACATCATGAATGTGAAATTGCTCAATCGACGGCAGCATTAGGTCACGAGTCAGTTAATTATTGGATGCACAACAACATGATTACCATCAACGGGCAAAAGATGGGAAAATCATTGGGTAACTTCATCACGCTAGAAGAACTTTTCACCGGATCGCATCCATTATTGCAACATGCGTTCTCGCCAATGAGTATTCGATTCTTTATTTTGCAGGCACATTACCGCAGCACACTCGACTTTAGCAACGAAGCGTTGCAAGCAAGCAGCAAAGGATTTTCGCGCCTTATGGACGGCTATCAACGGTTACACAAACTCACTCCAAGTAACAATTCTACAGTAGAGGTAACCACTTTACGTCAACGCTGTGAAGAGGCCATGAACGATGATTTGAACAGTCCGATCGTCATTGCCCATCTATTTGAAGCAGTAAAAGCCATCAATGCAGTGCACGACGGCCTCGCAACTATATCGGCAAATGATCTGGCGGAATTAAAAACTACCATGAAAGATTTTGTGGAAGGTATTCTCGGGCTGCAAACTGATCAGGTTGCCAATGATGAAACGGCAGATGCCTACCACAAAGCCATTGATTTGTTGCTGTCCCTACGCATGGAAGCCAAAGCTAAAAAGGATTGGGAAGTAGCCGATCACATACGGAACCAACTCACCGCATTAGGATTTGAAGTTAAGGATACAAAAGACGGCTTCGAATGGAAACTTTGAATACTCTATTTTGAAAAAGCTAAAGAACATGAGACCAATTCATTTATCTGAATAGAAATAACAAAGAGTCATCACGTCTGTGATTTTATGTTAAATATTTCTTGAAAAGAAATTGTATCTCACGGTGATAGGAAGATAATTGCTACTTTTGTAGTCAATTTTTTGGCTCAGACTCTTTAGATAGATATAAACAGTAATACAAACAGAGACTGACACATCAACATATGGTTCAAAAAACAATTGTTTTTGTTTTTCTTCTATTTGTAGGCCAATACATTCGTGCACAAGCATTTGAACACACTATTGAGATTGGGCCTACCATAGGTTCTTCTTTCTATCTTGGAGACGCCAATGGGACATGGTTTAAAAATAGCCACGTGGTATCCGGCGGTGTGATTCGCTACCCGCTAAATACGCGTTTTGCAGTTAGTGTAGAGGCATTAGCCGGCGATTTTTTAGGACAATATATAGATAAAAATGGATCTCAACAATCATTTAAGAATCCCTTTTTCTTTACGAGCGCACATATAGAATTTAATTTTTTCTCTTATGACCGATACGATGTTACACTTGAAAGCTCAACCATCAATCCATATATACTTGGTGGGTTAGGCATAGTTTCCTATCAATCGGCGACGCCGGTATTGAGCGGAGGCTTAGGTATCAAGTTCAAATTAAGTGATCGGTTAGATTTGAATTGTCAATGGACAATGAATAAAGCATTTGCAGATGATCTTGAAGGTGTTGAACAATTCAACAACCCATACACATTAAATAAATCACCGTTTCTCAATAACGACTATTTCTCGGTACTATCTATATCACTTACTTTTGCCTTCTACACACAACGTTGTCCTTGTAGAACAGGCATATTACAAGGTTTTTAGTAAAATCAACAAATGGAAAATTCGTTGCTTCATCAAATTGACAAAACAAGATTACCTCGCCATGTTGCAGTGATCATGGATGGAAATGGGAGATGGGCAACCCAGCAAGGATTCAACCGCGTATATGGCCACAACCAAGCGTTGAAAGCAGTACGCGAAATTACCGAAACCGCCTCTGAATTAGGAATACAATACCTCACATTATATACATTTTCCATCGAAAATTGGGGAAGACCGAGTGATGAAATAGACGCTCTTATGGAATTGTTAGCCAGCGCGATTGAAAAAGAAACACCCTCACTTCACAAAAATAATGTCAGACTTTTAGCCATAGGAGAAGAAGAACGCTTGCCTGAAGCCGCCCGCAAAAAGTTAGATGCCTCAATGGAGCTTACA
>JAJZHJ010000079.1 GCA_021804525.1 Bacteroidota bacterium
ATGGTGCAACATGCCGAAATCAATCGCAAATCGGTTATTGACCATGCTCCCGAACATCCACAAGCCGATGAATATCGCGCTTTGGCAAAGAAAATCGATGAAAATAAACTATTTGTAGTTCCGACACCTATTGCGATGAACGAGTTGGAAGAACTATTGATGTCCTTCGGGATTATGAACTAATCAAGGAATGCCGTGTTATCAAGGTTTATGAGGATAACACGGTGCCGTTGATCCCTTTTTGAAATAAAGTTGTTATTAATCCAAAGAAAAATAAGGAGAAAAAAATATGTATTTATTAAGAGCCATTGTGCGTCCGGAAAAGTCTCCGGTAGTTATGAAAGCTTTGCTTGATGCAGGTTTCCCCGCAGTTACCAAATTGTCTGTATTCGGTCGTGGTAAACAGCGCGGTTTGAGAGTGGGAAATGTTACGTACGACGAATTGCCCAAAGATTTGTTGATGATCGTTATTCCCGAGAAAGATAAAGATTTTGTGATCGAAACGATTATCGAAGTGGCACGTTCAGGCGACAAAGGACAATTTGGAGATGGAAAGATTTTTGTTACTCCGGTGGAAGAAGCCTATACCATTTCCAGCGGTAAAAAAGAGGTATGAGGCAATTTATTGATAAGTAGCAAATAAGTGATTAGGATGTAATCGCATGAAGCGAGTCCATATACGTTGGGATGAGTTTCATTTGTCCATAGCGTAAAAAATAAAATTAAACACATGAAATTAATACTTGCAATTATACGAATCTCAAAAATGGGAGAGACCAAAGAGGCGCTTTCTGAAGTCGGATTGCCATCGTTTACCGCAATGCCGGTGTTAGGGCGTGGAAATGGTCATGGTGATATGGAAAGGGCAGGCGACGCAGCTCCCGAATATTTGGAGCTTATCACAGAGGTGCCTCGGTTGAAATCGAAACGGATGATCACATTGGTGGTTACGGACGACAAGAAAGAATTGGCTGTCGAAACCATTATCAAAGCAAATCAATCCGGCAAAAGCGGTGATGGAAAAATATTTGTTCTGAATACTGTCGGTTCCGTACGAGTACGTACCGGAGAATCGGGCGAATATACATTAGACTAAAATAATAGGAGATTACATTATGTCAAAAGAAATTGATACTACTGTCAAAGTAGAAGATTTGAGTACCTTCAAAGAAACAGTTTTGGCTAAATATCCGAAGAAGATTGCCAAGAAAAGAGAGAAGTCTATTCTGATAAATGACTTTGATGCCAATCCTCAAATTCAGGCCAATGTTCGAACTATTCCCGGCATTATTACACAAAGGGGTTGTGCGTATGCCGGATGTAAAGGGGTGGTTTTAGGCCCGACTCGTGATATTGTCAATATTACGCATGGTCCAATCGGATGCGGATTTTATTCATGGTTGACACGGCGTAATCAAACTAAGCCTGAAAACCCAGACGATCCTAACTACATGACTTATTGTTTTTCGACAGACATGCAAGATTCGAATATTGTATTTGGTGGAGAAGAAAAACTTAAACAGGCCATTCGTGAAGCTTATGAGTTATTTCACCCAAAGGCGATTGCCATTTTTTCTACGTGTCCTGTCGGGTTGATTGGTGACGATGTGCATCGGGTTGCCCGTCAAATGGTAGAAGAAATTGGAGATGGAATTAATATCTTCGGATTTTCATGCGAAGGATACCGTGGAGTGTCTCAGTCTGCAGGTCACCACATTGCAAACAATGGTCTGTTCAAAAATCTTATTGGACGTGATGATGAAGTGAGAGGTAGTTTGAAATACCGTGTCAATCTCTTAGGTGAATACAACATTGGAGGTGATGCATTTGAATTGGAAAGAATATTTGAAGCATGTGGCATTAATCTGATAGCCACTTTCAGCGGAAATTCCACGATACAAAAGTTTGAGAATGCACATACGGCTGATTTGAACATGGTGATGTGTCACCGCTCCATAAACTATGTTGCTGGGATGATGGAAACCACATTTGGTATTCCATGGATTAAAGTGCAACCTATTGGAGCAGAATCGACAGCAAAAATGTTGCGCAAAATAGGACAGTATTTTGGCGAGCAGGAATTGATAGATCGAATCGAGAAAGTGATTGCTGAAGAAATGGTTGAGGTGAAGATAGCTCAGGCAAAGGCATTAGTCAAAACCAAAGGCAAGATGGCAATGCTGTTTGTAGGCGGTTCCCGTGCACATCATTATCAAAACTTGTTTGAAGAACTGGGAATGACAACGCTTTCTGCCGGATACGAGTTCGGTCACAGGGATGATTATGAAGGGCGTTCAGTGATACCGACCATTCAAATAGATGCCGATAGCCGGAATATTGAGGAGATCACCGTTACAAAAGACGAAACCCGTTACAATCCCCGTAAAACGGAAGAAGAACTCAAAGCATTAGCAGCCGAAGGAATGGAATTCAACGAATATGAAGGGTTGATGGCTCAAATGCAAAAAGGCTCATTGGTAATCGACGACTTGAGTCACTACGAAATGGAAAAATTGATTGAAATATATCATCCTGATGTATTCTGTGCCGGAATTAAAGAGAAATACGCTGTACAAAAAATGGGTGTGCCATTGAAACAGTTACACAGCTACGATTATGGAGGACCTTATGCCGGATTTAAAGGAGCTATCAATTTTTATAATGATATCGAGATGATTGCTTGTACCGGCATTTGGAAGGAACTGAAGGCTCCATGGGAGAGAGAATCCATTGTTGAGGCCGAATATGTTTATTAAATAAAGCGTGCTTAACCCTTAATACAAAAGATTATGTTATTACGACATACAACAGCAAAAGAAGTTGACAGAAAAGCGCTCACTGTCAATCCTGCAAAAACCTGCCAACCGGTAGGCGCCATGTATGCAGCGCTTGGGTTGCATGGATGTTTACCTCATAGCCATGGTTCGCAAGGATGTTGCGCTTATCACAGAAGTGCGTTGACACGTCATTTCAAAGAACCTGTCGTGGCCTCCACCAGTTCATTTTCCGAAGGTTCATCGGTATTTGGCGGTTCGGCTAACTTACTGACAGCGATCGAAACTATTTTTACGGTCTATGAACCGGACGTGATTGCTGTGCATACCACTTGTCTTTCGGAAACCATCGGGGACGATTTGAATCAGATTGTTTCCAAGGCCAAAGAAGACGGAAAGATTCCAGATGGAAAACGAGTGATTTATTGCAATACGCCAAGTTATGTTGGTTCTCATATCACCGGCTACTCCAATCAGGTGGCTGCGTTTATCAAGTTCTTTTCCACCTCCACTCCTAAGAAAAGAAATGTGATCAATTTAATTGCCGGATGGATGGAACCATCTGACATGCGTGAATTGAAACGTATTGCCAAGGTGATGGAAACCCGTACAATTCTTTTCCCCGACATGTCGGGCGTGATGGATAGTCCGCTGACCGGAAAATATGATATTTATCCCAAAGGTGGAACTACGGTGGATGAAATGATTGCTACTGGTGACAGTAAGTTTTCCATCGGCATGGGAACGTATTGTACGCAGGATGCCTGTATCAAGCTCGAAAATAAATGCAAAGTGAAATTCGAGGTTATGGAGATTCCTATTGGACTGAAAGCCACCGATCGGTTTATCATGTCACTGAGTCGCCATGGGAATGTGCCTGTACCTGATTCCATTACGGACGAGCGAGGTCGTTTGCTCGATTTGATTGCCGATAACTCTAAATATTTTTATGACAAACGGGTGGCACTTTTCGGAGATCCTGATACGCTGATTCCTTTGGTGGAATTTTTGTTGACACTTGATATGAAGCCGGTTTACATTGTGACGGGAACTCCCGGGAAGCATTTTGACGAAGCAATGACTGAAATGTTGAAAGAGAGGGTGCCTGAAGCTAAATTCAGGAGCGGAGAAGGAGCAGACATGTTTCGTTTGCATCAATGGATCAAGCAAGAAAGCGTGGATTTGCTAATCGGGAATTCATATGGCAAATATATTGCCCGTGACGAAAATATCCCTTTTGTGCGTTTTGGTTTTCCGGTTGTGGATCGTCCTGGTAGTAATTCATTTCCTCATGTTGGTTATGTTGGAGCAATTAACTGGGTTACTAAGTTGTTAGATGTTATTTTAGATCATCAGGATCGTACTTGTGCTGAAGAAAAGGTAGAGTTAGTAATGTAACGTGCTTCGTCTTCATAGCAGATAGTGTTATGATCGGCCAATCGCGGTCGATCATAACATTTGAAAGCCGAATGATTCATTGATTACTACAAGATTCATCCTATACTCGGACAATTGATAAACGGATGTTGAGCTGTTGTGAAACATTCATTACGACTAGATTATGTTGGAATATTTACAAGATAGAGAAAAACAAATCGTGACTAAAGGAAAAGATGCTCACGATGTGGAAGGCGGAAAACCAAGTTTGTCTGGTTCCGTCAGCCAAAGGGCCTGTGTTTTTTGTGGCTCACGTGTGGTTCTCTATCCTATTGCCGATGCGGTGCATTTGGTGCATGGGCCTATTGGTTGTGCTTCCTACACATGGGACATTCGCGGTGCACTTTCTTCAGGTCCTGAGTTGCATCGCAGCAGCTTTTCGACTGATTTGAGAGAGAAACATGTTGTTTTTGGAGGCGAAACCCAACTGTATCAATCATTAGTGGAGTTGATTGATAAATATCAACCCAAAGCGGCTTTTGTCTATTCAACTTGTATTGTCGGTGTAATTGGTGACGATGTTCAATCGGTTTGTAAACAAGTGGCGAAAGAAAAAAACATTCCCGTCATTCCCGTTATGTCGGAAGGCTTTCAAGGTTCAAAGAAAGATGGTTACAAGATTGCCTGTGATGCACTTGCGACGTTAATCGGTACAGATGAAAGTTTGGATGTTTCTCCCATGAGCATTAATATTCTGGGCGATTTTAATTTGGCAGGTGAGTTGTGGATACTTGAAGCGTACTACAAAAAAATGGGTATCCAGATTCTTGCCCCAATTACGGGTGATGGACGGGTGAAAAATATTCAAAATGCACATCGTGCTGCATTAAATGTGGTGCAATGTTCAGGGTCAATGATGCACTTGGCCATGTATATGAAAGAGACATACGGAATTCCTTTTATCAAGGTCTCTTATTTTGGCATTGAAGACATGTCAGATGCGCTTTACGAAGTGGCAAAGTTTTTCAAAGATGAGGCGGTGATGGATAAAGCGCGAGAGTTGGTAAAAGATCAATTAAAAAATCTCTTACCGGCTTTAGAACCTTATAAAACTGCTTTAACGGGCAAAAAAGCGGCAATTTACGTAGGCGGAGCTTTCAAAGCCATTTCGTTGGTGAAAGCGTTGCGTCTTATAGGGATGAAAACGGTCATTGTCGGTACCCAAACCGGAAATACAGACGATTACAGATTATTAAAAACGATTTGTGACGATGGTTGTATTTTGGTGGATGATTCTAATCCGATAGAACTTTCCGAGTTTGTCAAACAAACAGGAGCCGACCTGTTTATCGGAGGAGTAAAAGAGCGCCCGATTGCTTATAAACTTGGTATCGGCTTTTGCGATCATAACCACGAACGCAAGATGGCATTAGCCGGTTACGAAGGAATGCTCAATTTTGCTAAAGAGGTTTATGAAACCGTTTCTAGTCCTGTGTGGCAATTTGTTCATCGTACGTCTTCAGAGAAAAATTAATTGCATTTATTCCAAAGATATTATGAACATTACAGAATCACATATTGACAAAAACAACAACAAGACAACAAGTGCATCGTGCAATGCCTGCAAGCAATGTGCACCACTGGGCGCTTGCATCGCCTTCAAAGGAATTGAAGGTATGTTGCCGATGTTGCATGGTTCACAAGGTTGCGCAACTTACATCCGTCGTTACTTGATAAGTCATTTCCGTGAACCGATGGACATTGCTTCGTCAAACTTCAGTGAGGAAACCACTATCTTCGGAGGAAATAGAAATTTCAACGACGGAATTGATAACATCATCAGTCAATATCATCCTGCCGTGATTGCCATTGCAAGTACGTGCCTGAGTGAAACAATTGGCGAGGATGTGCAACGGCTGATCTACGAATATAAAAGTACGCATGGAAATGAGTCTGATTTGCCAGAAATGATTTTTGCTTCGACGCCCAGCTATCAGGGAACTCATTTAGAGGGATTTCACGAAGCAGTTTTTGCCGCGATTAAAGCATTGTCCGAAAATACCGGTTCAGGAGGCAATCATATCAATTTTTTTTGCAATATGATTTCGCCTGAAGATATCCGCCATTTAAAAGAAATTGTCGAAGATTTTGCTGTTCAAACAATGATCTTTCCTGATTATTCTGACACCTTGGATAGTACTTCGTGGGACAACTATCATCGTATTTCAGAAGGTGGAACACCTGTTTCTTCATTGAGACGGAGTGGTTCGGCTTATGCTTCAGTGGAGTTGGGTTATATCCTTAATTCAGGTGGAATGAATGGCCGCATCAAAGAAAATGCCATAAAACAATCGGCTGGCGAATACCTGAAGGCTAAGTTTGCGGTGCCGTTAGTGCGTACCGGTCTTCCCATCGGTCTGCTCGAAACGGATAAGTTCTTTGATCATGTAT
>JAJZHJ010000080.1 GCA_021804525.1 Bacteroidota bacterium
TAGTAGTAGGCAAATGGTTAGTAACAACAGCAGGTATCGCATAGCATTGATTAATTCTTTGCAAAAATAGCTGTAAATTGTTCATATTGCAATTTTATTCTACATTTTTTTATCGGTGTCTTTGTGCGATGATTTGTTTAGTTGTTGGAATATTAATAATATAGATGTATTTATCTGACATAAGGAATTCCATGATTATATATTCTTGTTATTGAATTTGTTTCAACAATTCATAATTGTGCGTTATAAGAATTTCTTTAAGTCAAACTTAGTAGCATGCTATACCTCGCAATTAGATTATTTATAAATGGTTGTAGATGTTGAAAATCCTTTCTTTCTGAAGTGAAGACTAAAAAAAGCTGCCATCCGTATATTACTACGAAAGGCAGCTTTTGTTTGGTGTACAATGGAATGGTTTGTATTTAGAAATCCATGCCGCTGCGATAATAATTTGAATCGGCCAATGGCACTAATCGTCCGGAAAAACTTACCTGGCCGCTGCTGAAGGTTGCGTTTACCATAGCTTCTGCATGATCGTCGCCATAACCCAACCAGATGGTGATATCGGCATTGAGTCCATTGCCAAAAACATTCATAGTATACGTGATATTGCCCTGCTTGTCGGTCTTGATTGAAGTCTTCGTAGGGTAGCCTTTTAAGGTGATGCCGCCAATACCGTTTGGTCCGCTGCTGAAACCGTTGAAAGCCAGTTGTAAATAGGCTTTGTCTTTTTCGAGCATAATGAAGTTAGTGTTGTCGTTTACTTGAAACACCCGGCCCCATTTACTGTATACTTGGGTTGCCTCCAGAATCCAGTCTTTGTTGGAAAGTGCTTTTTTTGCCTTGTCAAATGCAGCCATTCTTACAGAGTCTCGTGCTTGCTTTTTTGCCAGCGCCATCTCTTTTTTGATGTTTTCTTTTTGAATCTTTGGGAAATCTCGCGCTAAAAGAGGGTTTGCAAGAAGCGCGCTTGCTGCTATGATTAGTGCAGGTAACAAAATCTTGTTCGTTTTCATACGTGAATGATTTGTTTTTTAAGGTCGTATGGAACTCGTCCCGCAAGAGGGGACTCGTTTATACGCTGAAATTTTTAGTATGATGTATGTTATTTCGACACAAAGATAATGACACTCACAGCCAATTGTAAAAAGTATCTGTTAAAATTACAGAATTAATAGCGGTGTTTATTTGCCTATCACAGTGTCAATTGATCTCGAATTATTCATTAGGTCTCTCATCTCCCAAACGAGACAAATCTTCGGAAGTGGGAGGTTCTATTTCGGTTCCTGATGTTTTTACAAAATTAGTCCAATCAATAGAAACTTCCTTTTCATTCTCAGTTTGAGTACTAAACTCAGGCTTGTTTGCAATGTTCTCGTCAAAGTTGAAATCTTCGCTCGATGTGGATACGTCTTTTTCAGTTCTCATAGTGGTAAGTTTTTAAATGATTAAATATCAAGCTTTAGTAATCTATTAGGTTCTCAATCGCTCAATCATTTTTCAATTGTATTCATTCTGTTCTTATTTCACTTCTTGCATTCCATAACTTCAAGATTTAAACCTTTCACTTGATGAACTTGCAAGGCTTGCCAAATTTTTGCTATCTATTTGATCTGACTCATCATAATCTTATCAAAAAGACGATCGGATATATGGTTTCTCACCCATATTATTAATGGGGCGCCTGCGCCTGCTGCATAACGTGTCTTTGGTTTATGGACAAGAATCGCTTTCTCGATGGTTTTAGCAATGGCGGTAGGTTCTGCTCCCATTTTTTCATCCATTTTTTTTAGCATCTCCACGTGTTTCATTACCAACTCTTTGTAAGCACTATTTCCTGATGTTTTGATCAGATTCTCGCGAGCAATAGTGTTCCATTCGGTTTTGATGGCTCCAGGTTCAATGATGACTACGTCAATGCCAAATTGTTTCAGTTCCATACGAAGGCTGTCGCTCCAACCTTCAACGGCAAACTTGGTGGCATGATACCATGCTCCGTGTGGCTCACCGATTTTTCCGGCAATGGATGAAATATTGATTATGCGACCGCTCTGTTGTGCCCGCATAGTTGGAAGTGCTAATTGTGTCAGTCTTGCCATTCCAAAAAGGTTCACTTCAAATTGATATTTTGCTTCCGAAAGCGGAACGTCTTCCACCGCTCCAAATGATCCATATCCCGCATTATTCACCAACACATCAAGATGTTTTTCTTTGTTTAATAGTTCGTTAATTCCTGCAACCATCGAAGCTTCCTCGGTTACATCCATGTTTAACAAATGAACACCCAATGCTTTGAGGTCTTCCATGCGTTCTACTCTACGTGCCGCACCATAAACTGTAAATCCTTGTTTCACCAATAGTTTTGCTGTCTCTTTTCCAATGCCGGATGAAGCACCGGTTATCAATATTACTTTGTTCATTAGTTTCTTTTTTTTGGGTTACAGGTTTTGTCGAAATGGGAATAAGATTCAATCTATCTTTCTTTACAAAGATAAAGCAGAAGCAACTTAATTAGCATTGAGAAGTGGGCTTTATTTTTTGAATAGTCGTCCTACAAGCTTTACTTATAAAAAAGAGGCTGTCTCCCTTTTGAGACAGCCTCTTTTTTATAAGAGATTAGACCAATTTAGAAGATCAAGCGAAATCCTAACAAGGCTCCCCATGTGCTCCCTGTGGTAGGATTGTCAACAAAATGATTGTTTTGATTGAAATTATCTAAGCTGGTTGCGTTTAATGTATAAGTTGGGGTTGGATTTGAACTTGAGATTACCCCTTTGTAGGTCAGTGGGCGAATGTTGTCATAACTGCCTAACCCGATGGTTTTGTAGGTTCCCCAATGCGAATTTAGCAAGTTACCTGCATTCAGAAGGTCAAACGATACTTGCAAGGTGTATTTGTGTTTGCCGCCAAAGTTGGTAAAAATATCTTCCAACACTTTAACATCAAAACGATTGACCCATGGTAAAACGTATCCATAACGTTGTGCATATTGACCTTCATGTTTCTTCAAATATGGATCGCTTTGCACGTAATTCCAAAATGCAGAAGCCTGATCGGCAGCTGTCATAACAACTGTGCCAGAACTGTTTTTGTAGTCCACAAATGTCAATTCGTTTTGCGTTTTGGGGATATAGATCAAGTCTGA
Source organism: Bacteroidota bacterium (assembly GCA_021804525.1). Lineage (GTDB taxonomy): Bacteria > Bacteroidota > Bacteroidia > Bacteroidales > Paludibacteraceae > Microbacter. The sequence continues at coordinate 3,146 of JAJZHJ010000080.1, forward strand.
ATAATTGCCATCTCCGTTCATATCATTCGAGTAGGTAAAGTGCATGCGTCCTTGAGAAGATCCTTGATATAAAACTGATACGGTTGTTGCAAAATGTTTTGCATAAGATACACGATACGAAAGCGAACCTACCAAACGGGAAGGTACTGAGAAACTGGAGTAGCTCAACCCAGGGTTGTTCAAACTGTTGACAGCTACGTTGTTTTGCCAAGCAGATGCAGCGGTTGATCCTGGGTTTGGGGTTACATCTTTTGCCACAGAATAAGTATAAGCAATCATGGCAGACAGACCAAAGTCAAAAGTCTTTTTAATTTGCGTAGACAGTGAGTATGAATAACCTAAGTTCGTATTGCTCAAAATCATGGCAGAACCAATGGTACTTACTATCTTGTTTGAAGTCCAGCGTTGACGTGGATCGGGGCCTGCAAACTGTGATTGTGCATTTGGTAGATTGACGTTTTGCTGAAGAATTGCATTGATGTCTTTCGAATATAACCCTTCTACAGTTACTTGTGTTTGAGACGGTAACTGCAAATCAACACCCAGGTCGGAACGCCATACTTGTGGCATCTTGAAATTCTTAGCAACTTCGGCCACATTTGACCCTGTTGGGAGAGAGCCCGGTGTATTCGGGAACAAGGTTGGATATTCGGAAGTTAACTTCTTAAAGTCTGGTTCAAATTTGAAATTTGCAGGAAGCTGTGTCCCATTCAAACTTATTTCAGGGCTTTGAATCATTCCTGAACCACCCGGTTGGTTTGTAAACCATACAAAAGGCAACATGCCGGTGAAAATACCTGTTCCACCACGTAAAATAATCGAATGGTCAGGTTTCATGTCCCAATTGAAACCGATACGAGGTGCAACTGTAGCTTGCGAACGTGGCCATGTTCCTACACTCATGTGGTAAGGTTGCAGTACTTGATTGCCGCCCAAGGAACCCAATTGTGGCAAAAAATTCAGATTATCTAACGTTGTATTGTCAGGTAACTTATTCAGGTAATAGGGTTCTTCAATGCGAACGCCGTAAGTTAAACGGAAATTGGGTTGAATCTTCCATTCGTCTTGCAAATAAACTGCGCCCATACCAAATGTCAATTCTTGCCCTGGAGCATCGTTCCCGTTGTAGCCATAGGTGTAGCCAAATCCGATGGGCTTTGCGTTATTCATAAAATCAGCCATCGAGTTATAGCGATAGTAGCTGGTGCCTTCGCGCAAATAACTATTATAGAAATAGAGCTGATCATACGACATTCCTCCAACAAGTGTATGGTTGCCGATATTGATGCTAACATTATCTGTTGCATTAAACGTGTTGTTGATCACGTTGTTGTTGTATGTAAATAATTCTTCGCCAAAGCTCATGTATTGATCACCGCCTTTGCCGTTATTTGTTGCATCACCACCTGTCCAAATATCCACAAACGGGAACGGTGTACTGTTTGTTCCCCGTTTATCTTGTATGTGGGTATAGCTCACTAATAATTTATTTGAAACAGAGTGGCTGAAGTTACTATTTAATTCGCCGGTAATTGAACTAACTACGTCGGTCATATTATACCACGCATTGGAGAATACCACTGATTGAATACTGCTACGCCCTGAGCCCTTTTGAGCTAAATAGGGACCGCTATTGTAATTGGTCAATACATCATTTTTTGAATGCACGTAGTTGTAACGCACTGTCAATTTGTTGTTTTGATCAATATTCCAGTCAATACGACCTAAAATTTTGTAATTGTTGCTGCTGAAATTGCCGAAATTTTGATAGCTTCCTGGATTATATCCATAAGTTGATTTCAAAAAATCGCTCATGGTTTTCAAATCAGCCACCGTTGTTCGTGCCGTATTAGTCGAAGCGTTGCCTACACCATTTGTACTTGGTTCAAATGCATTACTGGGTAACGTAGTAGTTTGTATTTCTGCATTTACAAAGTAGAATAACTTGTCCTTGATGATAGGCCCACCTAAACGAAATCCGTACGTTTCAGAATTACGCGAATTAGCTCCGGCAATGGTTGTACTCCCAATATGGTTACCCGTAAAGGATTTTGGACGAATAAAAGTGTAAGCTGAACCTTTTAACGTGTTGTCACCGCTTCGGGTAACAGCGTTCACACTCGCACCGGTAAATTGTGATTGACGAATATCAAAAGGCGCCACATTTACCGAAATTTCAGAAATGGCATCCAATGAAATTGGTTGCGCATCGCCACCGGGTAAATTGTTAGAACTCAGCCCGAAATTATTTTTGAAATTGGCACCGTCAATTGTGATGTTGTTATAACGACCGTCCTGACCTGCAAAACTACTGCTGCTTCCTGCGTAAGGCGATAAACGGGTAAAGTCGTTAATACTCCGATTGATTGTTGGCATGTTTTCAATTTGCCGTGTTGAAACATCGGTGTTGGTGCCGGCTCTTTCTACTATTTTCGAAGCGACAACTACAACATCGTTTAGTGTATGACTTGACTCTTTTAATACACAGTTTAATGGGTACATTTGGCCTAAATGTAGTGATATACCATCGAAAATTGTTTTGGTATAGCCAATATAAGTTATTTGCACTTGATAAGGACCTCCGGGACGCATACCTTGAATGGTATAATATCCATCGTTATTAGTTACTGCTCCGTATTTTGTGCCGGAGGGTAAGTGCGTTGCCATCACTGTCGCTCCAATAAGAGGACCTTTTACATCGGTGATTCGTCCCGACATGCTCGAAGTAGTAACTTGTGCCATGGCGGTCAATGACATGACCAAGCCAAACACGACTAGGAGTAAACGCATACTTGTTTTTTTCATACAATTTGAATTAATTAAAAAATAAGAACGTATATTAGTCTCTGTGCTTCTTGATGCCAATTACATTTAAGAATAAATATTCTGTTATTCAATAACCTGATAATCTGCTTTTTTAAATAAAAAATGACGTTCCAACTCTTCTATGGTGCAAAAGTACAATAAATCAACAAAAAAACCGCTTTTATTTCCAAAAGTTTTCAACAATGAGGAGGAATAAGTGTTAAATATAAAATGCATGGTAATATTAATTCCTCCTGCAAAGGTAAGCACTTCAATTATTAAAAATGTTACAAAACGATGAAGTTGTGGGGACAAAAAGGTAAGTCATTCATTGAAAATTAAATATAGGTTATTACTACTCAAAAATAAGGTTCTTGTTTTCCATAAAATGTGAATCAGAAGGGCAGCAAAATGGTTTTAATGCTGATGAACTGAAAGATGACATATTTTCATCTTCAAAAATTCGAATTATATGATTATTCGGCCTGTTGCTTATTTGTTGTCTGAAACTTCATTTGCAGTGCCCAATTGCAACACCTGATTTTTTTTAGTCTATCTTGCTTATATTTTCAAAAACCATATTAACTTTGTCGCAGTAATTGTTTCATTGTCGGTTTATTTTCTTTTTGC
>JAJZHJ010000081.1 GCA_021804525.1 Bacteroidota bacterium
CGCTGTCGGGGTGCACTTCCATCAGGCTGTCGGCACGGGCAAGCAACACCTTGTCCTGCAACGAAGTGTGTCCGCACGAGACAACCAAAAGGCAAAGAGAAAGAAAGAAAAGTAAATGGCGCAAAGAAAACAGGCAAAGAAGAAACAAAAATAGGAATAATTGACAATTGTCAATTAAATTCGTTACTCATGCAGTTTTTTGCCTTTGCCTATGTTGTTTCCTATTGCCTTGAGGTTTCCGATTCCTTTAGTCTTGATTCACTGAGTAATTGATTAACTGAATGTATCGTTCTGAAAATTGTTTAGAGATTCTGTTGTTAATACTCTTGTTATTGAATGAACCTCTTTACTATGTAATGGGTAATGTGAGCCGGAACTTTGTTGGGTTCTCCAATAACTTGCGCCCTTCAAGCTTAGGCATTAATTCCCGCTCTTTTTCAACCAGTTGAAGTAAAATATCTTCCTTTACTTCTTCCTTGTTATGATACTTATCTCGCTGATAGTAGGCTTGCCTACTTCTACCAAACAGACCGCACAAGGTATCCACTTTGGAGATGGAACGTTTTGTGCGCAGCTCTCTTACCGTTTGACTCCAGATTTTTATCTTGTATAAACTTTAATCTTAACATCTTCAACCTTTAGCCTCATGGTTTCTATTGCCTGTTTCTCTCTTCAGTTCCCTGTTGCCATCATGATGGATTTGCAGGGACTCCTAAAAAGACATTATTTGCCGGAAGCGTTTCGCTTTTCATCAATACCGATAAGGGTTGCAAAATCGATTTGTCTTCCATTTTGGAGTCGTAAAGTACCACGGCCATTCCTCCCACACTGCAACCATTACCAATATCCACATACGACATTTTCATCACCCTGTCTTCGAAAAGGTGTGTTTGCAGCGTACAGTTATCATTGAGTGCCGAGTTATCGCCCATTTTAATCAAATCGAACTCAGTGATCTGCGTTGTCACGATGCAGGCTCTTTTCCCGATCTTGCATCCAAGCATACGTAAAGGGTATTTAATGAACGGCGTTCCTGTCAAAATATTCAGGAAAAAGAGCACTAGAAAATTTTCGTAAACCCCCGTTACCAATTCACTTCGCCAAACATAATTGCTCCAGAGCGGCTTCTTGGCAGGCTTATATTTTCCGATCACAAGCCATTTAAAGATTGTCATTACAATGGTTCCAAGTATGGCAGCGCCGAGATACAGAAAAGGGAATACCAAAAACAATTCCCAAAGTGATTTAGTAACTTGCAAATATGATGCGACATCGGTAATCAAAGCAGCTAATGCAATAAATAACGTTGCAGGCAATGTGACACGAAAGAACTCAATACTATAACGCAGGAAAAATAATGTCCGTGTGGGTTTATAGGTACGCTTTGCCGAGAAATCGCGATTAATATCTCGTTGGGGAAGATATACCGCAGGAGAACCAAACCAGGATGTACCATCCTTTGCCGGCAAATCGTCTTTGTTCATTTTCGAAAGCACTCCTACAAGCACATCACTTCCCAAACGAGTACCAGGGCTTATCACAGCACTGTTCCCCACAAAGGTTCGATTGCCAATGCGGGCCTTGGCAATGGTAATATAGCCATTGCGTACATGCGAAGCACCTACCGAAACAGAGTCGGCAAGAAAACATTCATCACCGGTTTCGAGCAAGTCGGGAGAGATAAATTCCACCGTGGCTATTTCTACTCGTTTCCCCATTTTCACGCCAAGCATCTTGAACCATATTTGAAGATAGAGCGTGGTGTATAAAGTACCTATGACCTGAAGACTCAGTTTCATCAATTGATCGAAAAACCATTTCTTGTAATAAAAGATACTGTTGACAGGGTATTTTCCTTCTTTAATATTCCCAAGCATCACCCATTTGAGAATTGTAATAATAACGGTCAACAAGACGACAAAGGAGAAACCTACTGCGATTGTTGTCCATAAGAAGTGAAAACCACGTGAAACATAAGCCAGGTGAGTGATCAACATCAAGCCCGGGAAATAAGCAAGCATCGTGATGAGTGGAATGATGAAAATGCTGATGAAAAACAGCAGAAAATTACGTGTCGACCACAGATCAACATGGGTTTGTTGACCGTTGATGCCTACTTTTACCGCAGGCGAACCACTCCACTGTTCGTTGGCAGGAATCACATTTCCTTCCGAAACCAACGTTAGGTCGTCAATGGATGAATTGCGTTCCATCTTGGTATTGATAGACAAATTGCATCGGGTACCCACGAAACAATCGTCTTCAAGCTCTACTGTTCCGATATACATATATCCATCTGCAATGTTATATCCACGAAGGTGGGTATCGGTGCAAATGCTTACATTATCGCCAAGTGTCACTAAGTCGAAAGCAGAAATGGCCGACGTATTAATATAAACATTACGTCCAATCTTAGCACCTACCGCACGCAGAAACACATTCATGATGGAGGTACCCGTGAAATAGTTGATAGGACAAATATTGATCACCTTATCCACAATCCAGAAACGGAAATAGTAACTTCCCCAAAGTTTATATCTCCCGGGTTTAATACGTCCGATCACTGCCCATTTGAAGCCAATAGCAAATAACGAAAGAATCGGCATGAGGGCAAAATACATCAAAAGCATGGTTCCCAATGAAAAGAACACTCCATTATCGGCCTGATAATAATATGAATAAACAAAGAAAGGCCCTAACCACTCAATGCCGAACAATAGCAACAAAAAAATCATGGCGATTCCCTGAGAGAACACACACGTGTAATAACTCAGCTTTGAAGGATTATAAACGTCGCGTTCCTTTTTAGGTTCACTCTGAATCTTGGGTTGTTTTTTTGTAAGTTCTTCAGCCAAATTGGATAAGACAGGATGTTTATACACATCCACAACTGACATAGTTGAAAAAATGGGATTTGCCCTCATCTCCGAAACAACCAATGCCGCCAACAAGGAGTGACCACCCAAATCGTTGAAAAAGTGATCATCCATGGAAATGTTATCCCGATTGAAATTCTTTGCCATAATGGCCACCATCGCTTTTTCCAATACGGTGGTCGGAGGGATGATCTCTTTTTTACCAGAAAATGAAAGAGGCATCTGAGGTGCAGGCAACCGTTTTCGATCAATTTTCTGACTGGTCGTCATAGGCAGTTCATCAATCACGTCAAGCGTTGAAGGAATCATATAATAAGGCAATTTGAGGCGCAGAATATCGGCAATCACTTCGCGATCAATTTCCACATCAGAATCAACCACAACATAAGCAGCCAATTGCTGCGTGGCACTATCCAAAGCAACAGCAGCAGCTTGTACTCCGTTGCATTTAATCAATAATCCTTCGATTTCTGACAGTTCAACACGAAACCCTCTTACTTTAACCTGAGCATCGGCTCTTCCCAGAAAAACAATTTCACCGTTCGACGCGTATTTCGCTAAATCACCCGTTTTATAATAACGTTTTGAATATCCAATCAATCGATCAGTTTCAATAAACTTTTGTAAAGTCAGTTCATCACGATGAAGATAACCTCGTGCAACACTCTCTCCACCAATCAATATTTCGCCCTCTTCGCCTATTGCAACAAGTTCCAACTGCTCATTAACAATCGCCACCTCATATCCGGTTAATGGACGGCCAATAGTTACCGGTTCATCTGGTTCCAGAACTGAATACGTAGCAATAACAGCAGCTTCCGTCGGACCATAGGTATTATAAACCATTCTGCCGGGTTTGCACCAACGGTGAGCAATATCTGAAGAACACACCTCACCTCCGAAAATAAGTATCTTCAAATCAGGAATATCTTCCTTTACCATCGATAACAGCGTTGGAGCGCATGATAGAAATGTGATATGAAGTTTGTTTAGAATGGAAGCAAATTGATCGCCAGAACGCATAATATCGAACGTGCCGACAACTAATGTGGCACCCACCGAAAAGGTAACCCATATTTCTTCTACTGAAGCATCAAAGGAAACCGAGAATCCCTGCAACACACGATGTGTATGATCGACAGGATAAATTGCCTGTGCACCAACAATATAGTTTACAACATTACGGTGCTCAAGCAGTACCCCTTTAGGTTCGCCACTGCTACCGGAAGTATAAATAATATAACATAGATCGTTCGACGATCTATTGTTTACAAATGGTTGGGTAGCAGGAAAACAGTCTAATTCATGCAATTGATGATCGACATTAAATATCGGATGATTATCCAAATAAGAAGCAACATTTTCGAGAATGCTATCAGCGGTTATAAGCATTTTTGCTCCCGAATCGTTCATAATGAAATTAACCCGTTCACCTGGTGCTTCCGGATCAAGGGGAATATAAGCACCTCCTGCTTTCAACACGGCTAACATAGCAATATAAACTTCAGAAGAACGAGGCAAAAGTATAGCTACTTTTTCTTCGGGTGCAACTCCATGTTCTTGAAGATAATAAGCTAGCCTATTCGTTATTTGATCAATTTCTGAATACGTGTAATGCTTCTCGCCACATTCAATAGCTATGCTATCAGGATATGACCGGACAGAGTCCCCAAAGAATTGATCTAAAAACTGTTTTTTCTCAAGATTATTACCCATGGATACGTTCATAAATTCTATTTTCAGATTATCTTATTTTTCAATGTGTGCAACTTATCCTCTTCGTATGCTGTTATGCGCAATGAGTTAATTTCAAATCACATTCCTTCAATGCTTACCTCTTATGGATTGCATCCCCATCCATCATTATTGTGCAGGTGGCTACAAATAAATACTACTCTTTGACTATATTTTAATATAAAGGTTGCATAGGACATGTGGTACATTGTTAAAATAAAGGTGATATAAGCCATATTCTATATCTTAGCAAACGAAATCAGTCATTTCATATCCAAAAATCATCTTAAAAGCTTTTCATATTGAGTGTAAACACCGCAAAAACAACAATTTAGTTATATTTAATATTGAAAACACGTGTATTAACAAGGAAGCTAAGTGCTCGTTTGATGGTGATCAAAATGCACGCACACCTCTCATTCATCACGATCATATTCATTTGTAAAATTCAATTTCAAGATTATCGAAAATAAGGTAACTTAATCCGTTCAATTCATTATTCACATCAACATATAGTCAATAATCACATTGATATTTCTCAACCGTGAAGCAATTTATGCATTAAACGACAGAAAAAGAAACATGCTATAATGGGAAAATGCTTTAATATCAGCAACTTTATATCGCAACTTGTTATCAAAAATCATATTGCAAAAAACACACAAAGATACAACAAAACTCTCTGACAAACATGAGTTTTCATAAACATGGAAATGTAAATAGCAATGCTTAAAAAACAAGTGGATAGGTAACGAATCCTTGCTTTTCGATTTCTTGCAATCAACTAATTATAAACAACAAAGCCGCTTCGACATTACTCGAAACGGCCTTTGTTTCTCAAAGAGGCAGTACTATTTAAGAATATTTTGCCACAACGTTTCCTTGTCTAATCTTTTGGTGCAGAAGAACCAATCGTGGCAGGTAATGTCTTCTTTTGCTGTCATGCGTTCACGCGCCATTCCACACGAACCTGCAGTAGGCACAATCACATCATCGCCGGGTTGCCAATCAGCAGGAGTGGCTACATTAAAGGTATCTGCAGTTTGCATAGCGATTAAAGCCCGATACAATTCATCAAAATTACGGCCTAAGCTAAGCGGATAATAAATAATGGCACGTATAATCCCTTTCGGGTCAATAAAAAAGACAGCTCTGACAGCTTTGGTATTGCTTTCGCCGGGTTGTATCATCCCATACTTTTGGGCAATCTCCATGGTAATATCTTCAATAAGTGGAAAATTAACTTCCACATCTTTCATACCCTTATATTCGATTTTCTCCTGTATTGTTCGTAGCCACGCAATATGACTGTACAGTCCATCAACAGAAAGGCCTACTAACTTACAATTAGCTGCTTCAAATTTTTCCTCTAACGTGGCAAATGCCATGAATTCGGAAGTACAAACAGGAGTAAAGTCTGCAGGATGGCTAAAAAAAATCACCCATTTCCCTCTATATTGAATGGGAAAATGGATATTACCTTGTGTAGTCACAGCTTTAAATTCGGGTGCCTTGTCACCAATGCGAGGCATTCCAATGATTTCATTTTCCATAATAGTGTTTTTTGTGAATTCTCCTTAAGATGAATTCAGGTTTTACATACTTGATAATTAAGTCAAATCAGCCTTTTTATGCGCACTTTACTTGCTTTTAGCAACGTCGTAAGCTAACGTTTTTCTCTTTGTGGGCACGAACAAATATAACGCATATTTTATTAAAAAGCAAATTTTATAAGAAAAATCAGCCTCTAAGTCTGCTAATTTTTCATACGGAAATAATTTATTTTTGATTATTATATGTAATTTATTTAATTTATTTCAACTTGGAAGAATCTATTTTTCATGTCTCGTTGATTTTCAATTCGTCAACTTTGAAAATGCTTGAATACAGGTGCATTTCCCCTACCAAATCACACGTGAAAAATTGCAACAGAAAGAATTT
>JAJZHJ010000082.1 GCA_021804525.1 Bacteroidota bacterium
TTTTGTGCTAGAACAACCCACCACGACAAAATGCACTAACCTTTTTGTTTTTCACTATCCAAAATCTATTTTTGTAGCATAGACTAAAAATAATTGCGTGAACTATCTCTAAATATCAATTGCAATAATATGATTTACTGCTGTTTAATTCTATTTTAGCTGGGTATTGACGCTTTGAGAATCTATTTATTTCGCGTAATTTGTAACCTGTATGAATATATTGCTTAGATAGCAAGGTTTTCCACTCTCCTTTTTGGATACCCGAGATAAATATTTAATTTTGCAAATAAAAAAACAACCACGTGAGACCAATAAAAAAACAACTTCCAGTTTTGACTAATGTTTCTATAGTTGATATTGCTGCCGAAGGAAAAGCAGTTGCCAAAGTTAACGATTGGGTTATTTTTATTCCATTTGTAGCACCAGGCGATATTATTGATATTCAACTGACAAAAAAACGGAATAGTTATGCTGAAGGCAAAGCAATTGCTTTTCATCATTATTCAGACGAACGTGTGGAACCTTTTTGTGAACATTTCGGCACATGTGGAGGATGCAAATGGCAACATATAAGCTATGAGAAACAATTATTCTATAAACAAAAGCAAGTAATCGACAACTTGCAGCGCATTGGTAAAATTTTTCTACCGGATATTTCACCCATTTTGGGAGCAACTCATACTACATTCTATCGCAACAAACTGGAATTTACATTTTCAAATAAACGCTGGATGACAGAAACTGAACTTCAGTCTAATGAGACAATTGAAGATAGAAATGCCCTGGGGTTCCATATTCCAACCTTATTCGATAAAGTATTGGATATTAAAACATGTTGGCTGCAAAGCGATATTTCAAATCAAATTAGAAATGCGATTAAAGAATATGCAATAGCTCATCAAATGACCTTCTTTGACTTGCGAAACCAAGAAGGTTGGCTTAGAAACATGATTATTCGTACCACAACAACCGGAGAATTGATGGTAATCATGGTATTTTATTATGAAGAGATGGAACTTCGCAACCAACTATTGACTTTTTTAGTTGACCTGTTTCCACAAATCACATCCTTGGTTTATATCATCAATGAAAAAGCCAATGACAGTATCACTGATCAACAAGTACATTTATTTCATGGACGTGATTATATTTTAGAACAAATGGAATCGCTCCAGTTTAAGATTGGCCCAAAATCGTTTTATCAAACCAATTCGATACAAGCATATGAGCTTTATCAAATTGTACGTAAATTTGCCGAATTGGAAGGAAATGACCTTGTTTATGATTTGTACACTGGAACTGGAACGATTGCTAATTTTGTAGCCAAAAATGCTCGTCAAGTTATTGGAATTGAATATGTTCCTGAAGCTATTGAAGATGCAAAATCAAATTCTCGACTCAACCACGTTGACAACACGCTCTTTTTTGCCGGCGATATTAAAAACGTGATGAATGACGCATTTATCAATACGTATGGGAAGCCTGACGTTTTGATTACTGATCCGCCAAGAGCGGGAATGCACAAAGATGTGATTGAAAAGATTTTAGAGATCAAACCAAAATGCATTGTCTATGTTAGTTGCAATCCTGCAACACAAGCCAGAGATTTACAGTTACTTGATGAACTTTATGAAGTCACAAAAGTTCAACCAGTAGATATGTTTCCACATACGCAACATGTTGAAAATGTTGCGCAATTGAAATTGAGATTGAATGGGTAAAGAATATCCGTATGCAATTCAATAAAATATGGAAATGCCAACAGATCACAACATTGGAAATCTAAATGTTTCGATCGTTCGTTTTGAACAACCTTTCGAAATGATAGCATCTCTTATTGCCTTGTTGACGCAGTCGTCTGTTGTACACACAATTTATCTCATTGACAACTCTGCTACAGATGAGCCAAAGTTTCAATCTTTACCAATACAATATATCAAAAATGATCATAATATTGGATTTGGTCGTGCACATAACATAGCTCTCAAAAAATCAATAGATTACAACGAGAAATATCATGCTGTAATAAATCCGGATATAATATTTGAGCCTGAAATTTTGCATAAGATCGTTGACTTCATGCAACTGAATCCAACTGTAGGAGCTTTAATGCCTAAAGTATTTTATCCTAACGGTAACTTGCAATATCTTTGTAAACTAATTCCAACGCCTATTGATGTATTCATGAAACGTTTTATCCCTGCACAATGGTCTATTAAACGAATGAATATTTTTCAATTAAGGGAATCTGGATACGATAAAATTTTGAATGTTCCCTATTTGTCTGGATGTTTTATGGTATTAAGAATAAAGGCTTTAAAAGAAGTTGGATTGTTTGATGAACGATTTTTCTTATATCCGGAAGATATTGATTTGTCACGTCGTATACATGAACATTATGAAACTATTTTCTTTCCGCAAGTAAGTATTTTCCATGCTCATGAACAAGGTTCTTATAAAAACTTCAAACTATTTGTTATTCACGTCACCAACATGATACGCTATTTTAATAAATGGGGATGGATCAACGATAAAAAACGAAAACAGATTAATAATCAAACGCTTGATCAAATTTATACTTATAAAAAACTAAATACACCATGAATATCAGTATTTTAGAAATAACAAGCGCTTTTGTCGTTTTGTTTGCCATAATCGATATTTTGGGGTCAGTTCCCATTATTTTAGGCATAAAACAAAAAAACAATCAGATCAATCCATTGATGGTCACTACTATTTCTTTTGTTGTGATGCTTGGTTTTTTGTTTGCAGGCGACATAGTTTTAAAGTTGTTTGGCGTTGATATTAAATCATTTGCTGTAGCCGGTTCAATTATTATTTTCATTATGGCTTTTGAAATGACACTAGGAGTGGAAATATTTAAAATGGATGGACCAACAAACGTTGCATCAATTGTACCACTCGCGTTTCCTTTAATTGCAGGACCAGGATCATTTACTTCATTGCTTTCATTAAGAGCTGAATACCAGACAATTAACATTATTATTGCTCTGATGCTGAATATGATCTTTGTATTTGTCGTTCTTCGAATGACAGATAAAATTGAACGATGGATAGGAAAAGGAGGAATCTATATTTTGCGAAAATTTTTCGGAATTATTCTATTAGCTATTGCTGTGAAACTGTTTGCAACTAATATTGCATCTATTTTTGGCTCATTAATGCACAAATAAAAAATTACATGTCAACACATAATTCGTTGTATCGATTTATTAAAAGTTTTGATTTTGCATTTCAAGGGGTTCGAATGTCATTCAAAAAAGGCGAAGTAAACATCAAAGTTCATGTTGCGATTGCCTTCGTAACAATAATAATTTCTTTTTTATTGAGTATAAGCGCTTTAGAATGGATAGCAATTATTGGTTGTATTGGTATTGTCATTGCTGCCGAATTATTTAACACAGCCATTGAGAAAATAGTAGATATTATATCTCCCGAATGGAATTCAAAAGCCGGCGCAGTAAAAGACATTGCCGCCGGTGCTGTATTGGTTCTCAGTTGCATGGCAGCATTGATTGGAGCACTCATTTTTTTACCAAAAATAGTTGCACTTATTCGTTGAAATTCAAGAAACAATGTCTTCTAAAAGTTTTTGAATTTCTACATCTGTTTCAAACAACTGTTTTTGACACTGATGGATTAAATCAGTCGCTTTTTTCACAATCACTGCCAATTCTTCTAAAGGCGCTTCATTCTTTTCAAGTTGTGCCAATAAGCCATCTAACTCTTCAATCGATTCTGAGTAAGTTCGTTTTGATTTAGTCATAATACGGTTTTATTTACATAAACAACAATAATTAAATGATTTATGCGGTTTATATGAAGTAGTAAATTAATTCAATTTATATAGTTTTTCATAGTATTGTTGATAAGCGCCGGTAGTAATATTTGTCATCCACACTTCATTATCCAAATACCATTCGACGGTTTTTTCTAATCCTTCAGCAAATTGCAACGAAGGTTTCCACCCTAATTCTTGCTGCAATTTTGAAGAATCTATTGCATAACGTAAATCATGACCTGCACGATCTGTAATAAAAGTGATCAATCTAGCCGATGTTCCGGCTGATCGTCCTAATTTTTTATCCATAATTTCACACAGAAGACGTATAAGATCAATGTTTGTCCATTCGTTATTTCCTCCAATGTTGTAGGTTTCTCCATCAGAACCTTGATGAAAAATAAGATCAATGGCCGAGGCGTGGTCTTTAACATAAAGCCAATCACGTACATTTGCTCCTTTTCCGTAAATAGGTATTGGTTTATTGTACTTAATGTTATTAATTGCTAAAGGAATTAATTTTTCAGGAAATTGACGTGCTCCATAGTTGTTTGAACAATTTGAAACCACAATCGGTAAATGAAATGTATGATAAAATGCTCTTACAAAATGATCCGAACTTGCTTTCGATGCAGAATATGGACTGCGTGGATCATACGAAGTAGTTTCTTTGAATTTACCTTCACAACTTAACGACCCATACACTTCATCGGTTGAAATATGATAAAATCGTTTTCCTTCGAAAGAACTTTTCCAAGATTCTTTTGCGGCATGGAGTAAGTTTACGGTTCCCAATACATTTGTTTTGACAAATGAAAGAGGATCAAGAATGGATCGATCGACATGAGATTCAGCAGCTAAATGAATCACTCCGTCAAATTGGTACTTGGCAAATAAACGATTGATTGCATCAACATTTGTAATATCTTCTTTTTCAAATATATAGTTTGATTTTTCTGCTACATGTTTCAAATTCTCTAAATTACCGGCATAAGTTAATGCGTCAAGATTAACAATCTGATAATTTGGATATTTCTCAACAAATAGGTCAACGACATGTGAACCTATAAAACCTGCACCGCCGGTAATAAGAATTGTCTTCATTTTCAATCGATTTAATGTTTAAGATAAAATGCTAGCTTCCTAATGAAGGAACATGCAAAAATACAGAAATGAAAGGACTTTACACTCTTTTCGTTTCATAAAAACAAATAAACCTATTGGATTTATTTGGAATTTTCTCTCAAAATCAGAACCAATAGTATTCTGAAACTGAACGTTACAAACAACCCACTCGCATGAATGTTGCTTGATTGTAGGAAATCAAAAATATGACTATCACAAATGAGTAAACAATATAATTGCGAAACGCTTTGCAGTGAGAAAAAAAGTCGCTAATTTTGCAACACTTTGAATAAGTGATTATCGAACATTCTGTTCTGATTCTCATCGACCCTTTAACACCCTAACAACATTGCCCATGGACACTCTTGATGACATCAAGGCACAACAGTCAGAAGCGGTTTTATCGCACACACCATCAGACATATCTGCGAACAATCAAGCACCTGAACACTTAGTTGAACAGGTAGATGTCAACAAAGAAAATGATTCTTTTCGTGAATATGCGTTATTAACAAAAGCAGAACTGGTTGCAAAGCTTCAAGAAATATTGAAAAACCCAATCGAAAAAATAGATAAAGACGATGTAGAAGCCATTAAGCAACAATATTATCGTAAGCATAAACTTGAATTAGAACAACAAAAAAAAGTGTTTATCGAAAATGGTGGAACAGAAGACACTTTTTCTCAATTACCTGATGAAGAAGAAATAAACTTCAAAATATTACTCCAAAGTTACAAAGAGCAAAAATCAGCTTTTGTTGAATCTATAGAAAAAGTAAAAGAGGAAAATCTCAAAAAGAAACTATCATTATTAGATCAATTAAAAGCCATTGCTGAATCGGGAGATGTTGGTGAGTCTTTGCCTATTTTCAGAAAGTTACAACAAGAGTGGAAAAGTATTGGAGCAATTCCTCAAGCTAAAGTCAACGAACTTTGGAAAGTTTATAACGTTTACATGGAGCGTTTTTATGATTTAATAAAAATCAATAATGAACTCCGCGATTATGATTTTAAAAAAAATCTGGAGCAAAAAACGACTTTGTGTGAAACAGCAGAAAAATTAGCAGAGGAAAAAGATGTTGTAATTGCTTCGAGGATGCTGCAAAAACTACATGAAGAGTGGCGAGAAATTGGGCCTGTAGCTCGCGAATTTAGAGACAATGTTTGGGAACGATTCAAGACAGCTTCTGCTGTTATAAATAAAAAACACCAAGATTTTTTTGCCGCACTTAAAACGCAGGAAGAACTCAATTTGACAACCAAAAACACCTTATGTGAAGCTGTTGAATCAATTGATTATACTAAGTTGAATAATTTCAGAGATTGGGAATTCAAAACAACTGAAATTATTGAATATCAACACCAATGGAAAAACATTGGATTTGCGCCACGAAAAGAAAACATTAAAGTATACGAGCGGTTTCGCTCAGCATGTGACCACTTTTTTCAATTGAAAAGTGAGTTTATGAAAGCATCAAAAGCTGAACTAGAAGAGAACTTTGAAAAGAAAAAAATACTTTGTGAAAAAGCTGAGTCACTACAAAACAGCACCGATTGGAAAGCAACGACCGATAG
>JAJZHJ010000083.1 GCA_021804525.1 Bacteroidota bacterium
TTCACCACCTCCTTCAACTATTTGACTTTCCAGCTCTTTCCCCCTGTGAACATCCCGTCCAAGAATCACCATGCGTGCCCCTTTTGAAGCCAGATGAACGCATAATGAATTTCCCAACACACCCGTCCCACCGGTTACTACAATCACTTTCCCTTGTACCTCAAATTCGTTATCCATATTGCCTATTTTAAATTATTTCTCAAAGATTTCCATCCACACACAAAAGCAAAAAACCAAGGAAAAATAGATTCTGCCGTGACAGGAATATTGTTTTATTATTTTCAATTACATGAGACAGCTATTATCATTGTGATTCAACAAAAGTAGCTGTTGCATTTCGATAACAAGGGAAAATTGGATACATTTGATTTCAAAGGAGACACAAGCCTATCAAAATGGAAACAAGAAGTTGAAATCAGGACACATGAGAAAGACAAACTGAAAATTAACATCAAAAAGAAGTAAATCTATGTTACCGAGCAAAAAAAAGAAATGAGCATAATCAATTTTCCCCTCGTGGCCTAAAAACCTAAACATAAAACCACAAAATTGTCAACCAACAATTAGAATTAGGAAAAATGGCAATATACATTAAAAACCTCTGTTACCTCATTTAAATGATTACTCAACATCTATTTCACAAACCATAAATCCGGCAAATTGCAAGTTTTCACGCTCTCACGTAATCATCGACGTATCTATCATTGATAAAGAAAAAGAATTGTTATTTCAATCTGAGGAAGCACTGAAAGAGGTGATTTTGCATAATTAAAGATTTGAAATTAAGACAATGGAAAACACAAAGGCTATAGGAATCAGATAAGTCAAAGATTTTAAAATAAAAATCCGTAATTTTTTAGTTACTCAATTTTCAATCTTTTTACTTCAACTACCATATTTACAATATCCAATGACTAATTAACCGACATCGTCTGTTTAAATTTCAGCGCCACATTGACTAATGCAATCATAACCGGAACTTCAACTAGTGGACCAATAACTGCGGCAAACGCTTCTCCGGAGTTAATGCCAAAAACAGCAATGGCAACAGCAATGGCTAATTCGAAATTATTACTTGCAGCGGTAAGTGACAGTGTGGTTGCCTGTTCGTAAGTAGCTCCCGCTTTTTTGCTCATCCAAAACGAACTAAAAAACGTGATGACAAAATAGAAAAGCAATGGAGTAGCTACCAAAACCACAGCCATGGGGATTTTTACAATATATTCCCCTTTAAGTGAGAACATTACTATGATAGTGAAAAGCAAAGCAATAAGCGTTAACGGACTAATTTTGGGAACGAATTTAGTATGATACCATACTTTGTTTTTTACACGAATAAGAATAAAACGAGTCAAAAAGCCGGCAATAAACGGAATGCCAAGATAAATAAAAACGCTTTTGGCAATTTGTCCTATAGTAATTTTAGAAACTGCATCGCTTGTAGGGATACCAAACCAACCCGGAGCAATGGCTATAAAGAACCATGCATAAACCGAAAAAAACAATACTTGAAATATGCTGTTGAAAGCTACTAATCCGGCTGCATATTGTGTGTCTCCTTTAGCCAAGTCATTCCAAACAATCACCATAGCAATACAACGTGCCAACCCAATCATAATGATTCCATATACGTATGGCAAATTAGAATTATGTTCACCGGGGAAAAACTTGAAAAGTAGAATAGCAAGTGTAAACATCAATATTGGTCCAACAATCCAGTTTTGAATTAATGACAGTCCAAGTATTTTGGTGTTGCGAAATACTTTACCCAATTCTTCATACTTCACTTTTGCAAGTGGCGGATACATCATGACGATTAATCCAATGGCAATAGGAAGGTTTGTAGTGCCTGACGACATGCTATTCCAAAACAGAGTAACAGAAGGAAACATCCAACCCGAAAAAACGCCAAGAAACATGGCAAAAAATATCCAAAGTGTCAGGTAGCGATCGAGAAAAGAAAGTTGCTTTACGCTGTTCATCATTGTGGGTTAATTTGTTCAATGTAAAATTTATAGAAACTTTGTTTGATTGCATCTCTCACCTTGCGAAACTCGCGCCAGATAAATTCCTCCGTGCCAGTGGCGTTCGATGGATCTTCGAAGCCTATATGCAACCGATGTGCTACATTTCCAAAGAAGACAGGGCAAGTCTCTTTGGCATTGTCGCAAACAGTGATGACATAATCCCATTCTTCATTCAAATATTGATTAACCATTGTCGGTTTGTGATTACTGACGTCAATGCCTACTTCTTTCATCACAACTACTGCTTTGGGGTTGATTTGCATTGCGGGTTCGGTGCCAGCTGAACAAACAATAAGGTTCTTGTCGAATGATTGTAAAAAACCATGTGCCATTTGGCTGCGACAACTATTACCGGTGCATAAGATTAAAATCTTCATAAAATTGCTGTTTTGGGGTTGAATGATGTAAAACGATTTTTGTTGAGATATGTAACTAACTTGAATTAATACGAATTGTTCGTACCGATTGGCAGGGTCGAATCGCACGTTGTATCCATGTTTTCAAAGAATTGATCAAAACTGCTTTTGAATTGTTGAATGGTATCTCCGCAAAGGCAATAATTAATTTTCAACCCATCCACTACTCCATGAATAAGCCCCATATCGCGTAATTCTTTCAAATGCTGTGAAACAGTGGTTCTGCTCAATGGAAGTTGATCGGAGATATCACCCGAAATACAACTTTTTGTTTCGGACAAATATTTCAAAATAGCCAATCGAGCTGGATGCGAAATAGCTTTGGCCAACATAGCTAAATCTTGTAGCTCTTTATCAAATACTTCTGATTTAATCATAGCTTATTGTTTTATGTCGCAAACATACGACATAAAACACAATAATCACCTACCGGTTGAAGTTTCTTGCAGTTATTTGACGATTGTTTTGCGGCTTAGTTAAGTCGTACTAAGGCATTATCTGCTTTGTGCTATCAGCAAGTCCCGGCTTGCAAACCACAACAGTCATATGAAAACAACTTTGGTGTATCTCCCGTTTTATCAAGAATCGGCATTGCTGGCGCATTGCTATCAGGGTTTGAGTGAAGATTGCACGTACTTTAGGTGGATATACAGGATCGTCTCCATCCCAAAACTGGTTATACGTAATGTCGAACGTGGTACCATAACAATGGGCCGACTCTGTTGTTGCATTTCTATTGTGCCGACGGAGTTGGTATTGACTTTGATCTGTACGAAGCATGGAAGTGAGCATGAATCGATACGCCTTAAGGTGATTTTCTTTCAACCGTTTTTGAAACTCTACACCAATATCCTTCAACAGATTTACAGCTTCCGGCACTAAATACGGGTGTGAATGGTAAAGATCATCCACTTTGAAATAGCGACAATCTTCGACGTAAATCAATATATTATTTTGCAATAATGAGTCGAGTGCTGCCTGAAAATCGCTGTCCGTTTCAAAGGGATGCTTAAGTCCACCTATTTGAGCATGTTCCAATTGAATGTCGTTAAGATCGTTTAACTCGCCTGTAGAATCGATGGGAGCAGCCGCATCTTTACAAAAATCACATTTACATGTAACAATACGGAACATAGCCGGTTGAAACAGAGGACGCAAAAAACGAACTGAGATCACGACTAAAACGAGCAAAAGTGCAAAAAGGAGTAAAAGGCGAAGGTGTTGTGTTCGTTTTGTCATGTTGAGTAGGTTCTTCACCTGCAAAAGTAGTATTCTTTTTCTGTTTGACGAAGATTTTCTGCCAATTTAGCATGGATTTTGAGAATGGCACACTGTTTGAAAGGTGCTAACTGTTTATTGCATAAGCAATGCAATAAATATAGATTATTGGTTTATAATTATCTGTTTGTTAAATTGACATAACATAAAGCTGAACGAGAAACTATCATGTATTTTTGTACAGTAATAAGAAAGGAACTGAAAATGGAAAATCGTTTTTCAGATAAGTTACGAGACGTTTTGAGTTATAGCAGGGAAGAAGCAGAACGTTTAGGGAACAATTTCATTGGCCCTGAACATCTTATGCTCGGACTCTTACGCGAAGGAGATGGGAAAGCAATTGAGCTTCTCACTTCTTTACACGCTGATTTATCATCACTAAAACAACATATTGAAGAACAAGTTCGCTCAGACAATCAAGTGATTATACAAGATTTAACCGTGCCGCGTGAAACGGAACGTATCTTGAAGATCCTTTATTTAGAAGCGCGTTCGCTCAACGAAGAGATAGCCGACACTGAACATTTGCTATTAGCAATATTAAAAGAAAAAGACAACCTCCCTGCTCAATTATTGAACAGCGAAGCCGTGAACTACGATGTGGTTCGTCTTTTCCTTGAAGAGAAAAAAGATGTAACCATGGGTGCAGAATTTCAAAACGAAGAGGATGATGAAGAATTGATGAAGTCATCTTCATCCAAAAGCACGTCTAAATCGACCACAGCAAAACCGTTGTCAGACACTCCCGTGCTGAATAATTTTGGGACTGATTTAACCAAATCAGCCGAAGATGGTTCTTTGGACAACGTAGTAGGACGTCAACGGGAAATTGAACGTGTGGCACAGATTTTAAGTCGTCGCAAGAAGAACAATCCGGTACTAATTGGTGATCCTGGCGTTGGCAAATCGGCAATAGTGGAAGGCTTGGCACTTCGCATTGTGCAACGAAAAGTACCTCGCAGTCTGTACGATAAACGTATCGTTGCGTTGGATATGGCTTCGATTGTAGCAGGCACCAAATATCGCGGACAGTTTGAAGAACGGCTTATTGCCATTCTGAACGAATTGAAGAAAAATCCGCAAGTTATTCTTTTTATTGATGAAATTCACACCATTGTAGGTGCAGGCGGTGCTGCCGGTTCGCTGGATGCAGCAAACATCTTGAAACCTGCTCTTTCACGTGGCGACATTCAATGTATTGGAGCAACTACCTTGGATGAGTATCGTCAAAGCATTGAAAAAGATGGAGCTTTAGAACGTCGTTTTCAAAAAATAGTGGTTGAGCCGACTACGGCTGATGAAACATTGGAAATTTTGACAAACATCAAAAATCGCTATGAAGATCATCATCGGGTCACTTACACACCCGAAGCTATTGAGGCTTGTGTCAAATTGTCAGAACGCTACATTACCGATAGGGCGTTTCCCGATAAAGCAATTGACGCTTTGGATGAATCAGGTGCAAGGGTTCATATTGCCAACATTGTTGTGCCCAAAGAGATTGAAAAACTTGAACAAGAATTATTAGAAGCCAAACAAAACAAACAAAAAGCGGTTGAACAACAGAGCTACGAGTTGGCAGCCGAATACCGCGATACGGAAAAAAAATGCTATGCCCGTCTTGAAGAAGCCAAATTGCGTTGGGAAGAAGAAACAAAAGAACAACGGGAAGTGGTAGATGCCGATAAAGTAGCAGAAACCATTGCCATGATGACGGGTATCCCTGTTCATCGTATTGCACAAGTAGAAGGCGAACGTCTGCTTGAAATGAAGGCACGTATTACAGAAAAAGTAATTGGCCAGGAGGAGGCCGTTGAAAAAGTGGTAAAAGCCATTCAACGAAACCGCGTAGGATTGAAGAATCCGAATAAACCTATTGGCACGTTTATTTTCTTAGGCCCAACAGGCGTAGGCAAAACACACTTAGCTAAATCATTGGCAGAGTTTATGTTTGGAACAACCGAATCGGTGATTCGTGTCGATATGAGTGAATACATGGATAAATATACCGTATCGCGTTTAATTGGAGCGCCTCCAGGCTACGTCGGCTATGAAGAAGGTGGCCAATTAACCGAAAAAGTGCGTCGCAAACCTTATTCGATTGTTTTGTTGGATGAAATTGAGAAAGCGCATCCCGACATTTTCAACATTTTGCTGCAAGTGTTCGACGAAGGACATTTGACGGATGGATTAGGTCGTCGGATTGATTTCAAAAACACGATTATTATCATGACGTCCAATGCTGGTACACGGCAGCTCAAAGAGTTTGGAAAGGGTATAGGATTTGTCTCGGAAGGAACTGAGATGTCCAATCCAGAACGTTCACGTAGCGTGATACAAAAAGCGCTGACACGGACTTTCTCTCCCGAATTTTTGAACCGAGTGGATGATGTAATCATGTTCAACCAACTCAACAAAGAGTCGATTATGAAAATCATTGATTTAGAGTTGACCGGCCTCTATAAACGAGTGGAAGGACTTGGGTACCATTTGCAACTGACCGACGAAGCCAAAGCTTTCGTTGCCGACAAAGGGTATGATGTGCAATTTGGCGCCCGTCCATTGAAACGTGCTATTCAGAAATACGTAGAAGATGAAATGGTCGATTTGATTATGCGCACTCATCTTTCACCGGATGCGATTGTTAAGATGACTCTTAACGTCGATGAACAAAAACTTGTGTCGGTGGTTGATGACTCGACTACGTTGCCACAAGATAAATAAACTCTTTTATTCAAAAAACCGCCTTGATGCTTACCATCTTGGCGGT
>JAJZHJ010000084.1 GCA_021804525.1 Bacteroidota bacterium
GTTGCTATCCTGGTGGAACAAAGCAATCGAGACGAATGACAAAACAGATCCCGTACTTGACTTTTACAAAGCATTTCGTGCTTCTTTTGATCCTGCCTCGTTGTTTCACAGAGGTATCGACAAAACCAATTATCCCTTAGCCAACTACATGGCAAGAGCCGTTCAGCAACTATTGAAAACGCAATTGTCATGCCAAAATGGATTAGCCGACGAACGAATCAGAGTCATGCATCCGGCAAGTTCATTTTGTACGCTTTCCATCGAGATGATGAGACTGGCAGTAAAGACATATATTGGTCAATATGGCATCAGAGACCAGAATCAACTCTTTGAAAAACATATTCAATCTCATTTTATCGCTTTTGAACAACGACTTGACTTTTTTGCCTGGGGTGCTTTGAATGCCTCTTTTGTTGCCTCTTCCACTTCATTGGTAAATTCCGGTCAACCCTTTCAGTTTCTCCTTTCATCCTATTTTTCTCAGGATAAAACGGAGTGGGTCAATACCCCTGTTTTTGCTGAATCAGAAACCAGAACCCAACCTGCACGGGAACCATTACAAGTCATCGTCTGCAACACATTTCAACTGCAAGACACCTCTTCGCTCGGCAAGCAAACAACATCGTCGATTCAAGAGTCGCAACCTGATTTGCCGGGATTTTGGGAAATCGGGGGGAAACGATTCCCGTTGTTACACCAGGCGTCGCTTCACGAACCAATGGTAGCGACAATACGTATCACCCAAGCTCTTATGGTGCAACAAGGGCAGGGTATCAGTGCATTAATAGTACCCCAAAAGGTGTTGCATCATCCTGATTATAAAGGATTACGTGCAAGCCTGATTCAAACCATGAATGAAATTTACATCCTAAACTTACATGGAAGCGCATTGCACGATGAACATGTTCCCGATGGAAGTCAGGATGAAAATGTGTTTGACGAAGAACAGGGTGTAGCCGTTCTCTTTTTAGTAAAAAGAAAAGAGCAGACAGATTGCAAGTTATATCACGCAGATCTTTTTGGTGCACGTCGTGTGAAAGAAAATTGGCTAAAACACATGGACTTTGAATTATACAACTATCAGCCGATAAAACCGGCATCTCCCCGTTTTGTCTTTTCCCCGTACGATCTTTATGCAAAGCAAGCATATCAATCGTGGAAATCCATAGATGAAATCATGCTATTATACCAATTTGTCCCAAAAATATCAGAGCCTGCATGGATAGACCGTGACAAAGCACAACTCATCCAGCGATTACTCAATAATCAGCTAAAACAATCTCAGTCTGTACGATTCGACGCATTGCAAACTACAACAAAAAGCGCCTTGGTTTTTGAAAAAGAGATTATCCCGTTCGATGTAAAACCCTTTGAAGAACAATTCGTATATGTGCCTGAAAAAGGAATGTCAGAAGAATGTCAGAAGGTTGCTCAACATTTCGTTCATTCCAATGTGGCATTGGTTATTGCTCAGAACACACTACGGGGAAAAGGAGAGATGGCGTTTTCCTGTTTCGTTACCGCTCATTTTATCGCACATCCTTTCTTGTCCGATCGCCCTTCTGTCAACGAATTTCTATTCCCGCTTCATCTCTATGACACAACGGAATCGCAAACAAAACAATCGCAACAGACAATGTTGTACCTGTTTGAACCTGAAGAAACATACCTTCAAAGTTCGTATAACATCGATAAACAACTGCTGAAACAATTAGCTACCGGCTACGGGAAAAAAGTCGATGCAGAAACACTGTTTCATTATCTCTACGCCATATTGTGGAGTAGTCATTACCAGATAATCGCTGCACAACATCAAAACAACGCGTTACCCCGGATTCCATTTCCCATTGACCGATCTATTTTTGATCAACTTGCCTTGAGAGGGCAACGATTGATTACCCTCCATACGCATCAATCTTTGTTGAGCATGGAGGAAAGCACCACTCGCTATCAGGCAATAACCGATAACCGAAAAATAGAAGCCTCTTATTTTAATGAACAAGAAGCCCGTGTGTATATCAATTCCACGAATTATATTGAGCCAATTACTCCTTTCCAGTGGCAATTTGCCGTAGGAGATCACACTATTTTACCCCAATTATTAAATGGAAGTACAATGGAACCTGAAACAGAACTCCAATTTTGCTCCATGGCAACACTCATTGCCGACACCATCAAACTAAGAGAACAAATTGATGGGTTGTTTGATGAAGCAATGACAGCAACCATCAGTTTCAGCGGATAATCCTCTGTCGTTGAACATCACCTAATAAACCCATATTGGAAAAACCTACCAAAACAGAATCTCATGCTATCCAAATTTCTTTCTAAAACCCATTTCACCTCGTTAGACGACTTCGTTCAAAACTTTCATATCAATGTACCCGAGAATTTTAATTTCGCTTACGATGTGATGGATGAATGGGCACGCATAGCTCCCAAAAAACGAGCACTTTGCTGGACCAATGACAAAGGAGAGCACCTTGACTTCACCTTTGCACAGCTAAAACATTACAGCGACATCACGGCCGCTTTCTTTCAACAATTAGGCATCGGCAAAGGCGATATGGTTATGTTGATTTTGAAGCGACGTTATGAGTTTTGGTTTTCCATCATAGCTTTGCACAAATTGGGTGCCATCTGCATTCCTGCAACACACTTACTCACAAAGAAAGACATTGTCTATCGATCAAATGCTGCAGACATCAAAATGATTGTTGCTGTTGGCGAACCGGAAGTCATTCAACATGTCAATGACGCTCTTCCTGAATCACCCTCTGTCAAACAAGTGGTTTCAGTAGGCGGTATCTATCCTGACAACTGGCATAATTTTCAAGAAGGAATTCGCCGCTCAAAACCTTTTGAACGACCGGCACACGTAAACACTAACGACGACATCTCGTTGCTCTATTTCACCTCCGGCACAACGGGGAATCCAAAAATGGTGATTCACAATTTCACCTATCCACTAGGACACATCGTGACGGCTTCTTATTGGCAAAACCTGCATGAGGACAGCCTTCATTGTACGGTAGCCGATACCGGTTGGGGAAAAGCGGTATGGGGAAAACTTTATGGACAATGGATTGCAGGAGCTGCTGTTTTTGTCTATGATCATGACAAATTCGTTCCTGTAGAATTGTTGTCCATCCTCGCGAAACACAAAGTGACATCCTTTTGTGCACCACCCACCATATTTCGTTTTTTAATTCGCGAAGATCTGTCAAAGTATGATATATCGGCTCTGAAATATTGTACCATTGCAGGCGAACCGCTCAATCCGGCTGTATTTGAAACATTCTACCAACTGACAGGGCTTAAACTGATGGAAGGGTTCGGTCAAACAGAGACCACGCTTACAATTGCCACTTACCCGTGGATGGAACCCAAACCCGGATCAATGGGAATTCCAAATCCTTCGTACGATATGGATCTTATTACTCCCGATGGCCGTTCAGCTGAAGATGGAGAACAAGGTGAAATTGTATTGCGTACAGATCGCTGGCATCCGGTAGGCCTCTTTATGGGTTACTACCGCGACGAAGCACTAACACAAAGTGTCTATCAAAACCATCTTTATCATACTGGCGATGTTGCATGGCGCGATCAGGACGGTTATTATTGGTTTGTTGGACGTACAGACGATGTGATCAAAAGTTCAGGCTATCGCATCGGCCCGTTTGAAGTTGAAAGCGCTCTTATGACTCACCCAGCCGTAGTGGAATGTGCTATCACCGGTGTTCCTGACGATGTGCGGGGTCAAGTCGTAAAAGCCACCATCGTATTATCATCTGAATATAAAGAGAAAGCAGGAGAACAGTTGATTAAAGAAATACAAGAACACGTCAAAAAAGTAACCGCACCATATAAATATCCACGTGTCATTGAATTTGTCGATGAACTCCCAAAAACAATTAGCGGCAAAATCCGTCGTGTCGATATTCGGGGAAAAAGTAACGACTAAACAAGCCATTGGAATCAACACAAAAAGGAAAAGGGAACTCCTCAATAAAAGAAATTCCCTTTTTTATTCATTTTAGCCTTGTAGAATCAAAATCCAAAACCTGCTACTTTCACTTCTTTCATTTTCCCTTTTGATGGTTTCTTTGCCCATTGTTGATCATAGTTGGCATGTACCACAATGGCTTTTGGACGAGCTGGACATGCATACTCACAACCACCGCAACCAATACAAATTTCAGGGGTGACATGAGGAATGCGCAATCCATCTTTATAGTCGACCATGCTTACAGCTTGCGTTGGGCAATGTTCCGAACAGGATCCGCAATCTGTATGATTTTTATACACCACGCACTCTTCAAGTGTAAAATGTGCCATCCCAACCTGCGTCATCTGTTTTTCTTTCAATGGTAACGCTGTTAATGCGCCCGAAGGACAAACATCCATGCAAATAGTACAGTTAGGTTGACAAAAACCTTTGTCATAATACATTTTTGGCTGCATCAACCCCATTAATCCATAATCGAAGACTGACGGTTTCAACACATTTGACGGGCATTGGGTAACACATGCATGACACGAAGTGCAAGTCATATTAAAATGATCGCGTTTTCCAGCACCCGGAGGCATAATCGGTAATCTTTCAGTAGGTGCCTTTTTTGTTTGTGCCATTACAAATGGAGCTGTAACAATAGCAGTGGTACTTAGAGTAAGAAACTGGCGCCGACGCGTATTCACCACTTTTTCAGCAGGCTTCTCCACATCAGATAAATGCTTCCCAATCCCTACGAATTGATAACTAACTGCATTTTGAGTACATGATGTAAGACAGTTGAAGCAAGTCACGCATCGTGAATTATCAATTTCACTTGCTTTGGAATCAATACATTGTGATTTGCAACTTCTGGCGCAAACGCCACAATGAGTACATGCTGAATCATCAATCACAATACGAAACAATGAAAACCGAGAGATCAATCCAAGAAACGTTCCAACCGGACAAATCGTGTTGCAATAAAGTCGTCCACGTAAAAGAGACATTACAGCAATAGTAATCAAAAAAAGAGCAGAAACAACGATGGCAACCACAGATATACCGGAAGCAGTCACTGGCAATATGGAATAATTGCCCATGGCAAAAGCTTTATTTACAACGAAAGCGTTTAATGGGATCAATGTGGGACGTACTAAATTTGCCAATACACGGCCCATGTTACTATATGGATCAAGTAAAACAACCAAGGCGCCGCTCCCAAGTACAAATGAACCAATCGTCAAAATAAGAATGGAATATCTCAACCAGCTTTTCGGTTTCGCATATTTCAAAACACGTTTTTGTCTGCGTTTCTTTTTCCCGGCGGTCAATCTACTAAAAAAGTCTTGCAACACACCGGCAGGACAAATAACTGAACAATAAATGCGCCCAAAAAGCAAAGTCAAAGCAAAAATAAAAATCACGATTCCCCACAATCCACTCAACAGAGCAGGTACAAATTGGATATGCAGTATCACTCTCCACTTAAAGGGCATCAGATGGAACACATCAATAAAAAACAACACAGTTGGGATAAACACTAAACATGCCAACACAACACGCACCCATTTCAAACTATTTATTTTCATGGACTTATTCCGGGAATTTTCAAAAACAGTTATATTTTAATTCGATCAATGCGCAATTTACTCAAGTCTTCTGTTCCCAAATGTAAAGCTTGGCCTTTAGAAATATGCCCAACCTCATTTATATCCATCTTTTGCACTTGATTGAAAAATTTCACAGAGGCAGCATCAGCAGCAATAATATTGGGCGAAACAATCAGCGTCTTCAATAGAGCTGTATCAGCAAGTGATTTACCTTGAGGCCCATTTTTAAACATAATGCGATAAGCATCAACAATGTTCAAAGCCGGACGCTTTTGAAAAGTACACACATCGGCTATACACTGCTGCAAATCAGTCTTATGAAAATACTCCCGATCCCAAACAATACCCATGTAATTTTTCATGGAAATAGTCATTTTAGCTCCTCCATGATTTTTCAAGATAGGCATATTAAACCAAACATCACAATCGAGCAATGATTTGTGGATAGATGCTTGTTTCAATTTCACTCCTTGTGGTATAGACACTGTCCTATAAAAACTCTGATCATTTGCAGGAACCATAATTCCTCCAGCCGATTCTACTGCCTTTTTTATACCACTATCCACATAGCACCTGTCCCATTGATTACATGTATGATCAAACACTTCTACTCGTTTGGCTCCGGCTGCATAACATTGACGGACCATAGCACCTACTAAATCGGGATTGGTGTTCGCCGCTAAATCCGGCGTTTTATCCCACCCGATATTAGGTTTAATAACAACAGTTTGTCCTTTTTTTACAAAAGCGTGAATTCCACCAAATTTTGCCAATGCTCGTTCTAACATCACAGCAGGTTCCCCACCCATGACAGCCACTAAATCTGGAGTTGATGTCACA
>JAJZHJ010000085.1 GCA_021804525.1 Bacteroidota bacterium
AAGGAATCAACAGTTTTTCACCCGACTGTTTTTCAAGAGAAAGAGTAGTCCCACCGGGAATCGAACCCGGATTTGAAGTTTAGGAAACTTCCGTTCTATCCATTGAACTATAAGACCCTATTTTTGGTTAACAAAGATAGGAATTTTGCCTCAAAGTATCAAACGAGTTGAGCTGATTAGCCAATGAAGAACACAAAAGTTACTGAATTAATGAAGATAGCGAAGATAAGAAGTGTTGTCGATAATTTCCAACCTGAAGTTTCGTACGATAATAATTTTTTCGTTTAAGGACGTATGGAACTCGCATAAAAACAGTATCATATTCATGAATGTAAATAATTTAAATGCTCGTTTCAATTATTCATACATTTCCCGTATCATAAAAATCAACAATGTAACAACTTCCACTGTTTTTAATGCTCTGCAAACTGATTCTGGCAAACACAGACTTGTTTTGATACAATGTAAGTTTGATTTGGCGAAAACAACCTTGTTTTAGTACAATGTGAACTTGATTTGGCCAAAACAAATATGCTTTGGTACAATGCAGGCTTGATTTGGCGAAAACAAACATGTTTTGGTACAATGTAAACTTGTTTTGGCGAAATACAGCTTGTTTTGGTACAATGTAAGCTTGATTTGGCCAATTTCACCTTGTAAAATGGTTTCACAGGCAAATCTCGAAGAAAATAGCTTCAAAATAAGAACCATCACTCATTCGATGAGTATGCTTCATGCTTCATCTGTTTTTCATCAAGCCTCTCTGCGTTATATTTACACCTGTTTGAGACGAACCCCCAGATCGTTTGATAAATCAAAGATGGATTCAGCACCTCTCTCTTCTCCCATTTTCAACACCAACTTAGCACACGCTTCAGCATCGGCTCCGGCTCGATGATGATGAAAATGAATGTCGTGCAATTGGCATAAATCATTCAAACGATAGGACGAAAGACCTTTCCATGCACGTCGCGAGAGCGAAACGCTGCACAAATAGTCGCTATGAGGCAAGGCCAGATCATAATATTGCAAAGAAGCACGCAACACACTCACATCAAACGGTGCATTGTGGGCAATTAACAAAGTATCATCCAAAAAAGGATGTAATTTCGACCAAAGTTCTTCAAAGGTGGGTTCGTGTTGCACCATTTCAGAGCTGATTCCATGCGTTTTATAGCACCAATAGTTCATATACGGAAAACATGCGGGTTTGATAAGCCAAGAGTGTGAGGCATGAATCATGCCGTTTTCCACTCTGCAAATGCCAATTTCGCAAGGAAATTTAGCATGAGCCGTTTCAAAATCAATGGCGGTAAAGGTCATTTGTGAAATAAAAAAGGTTCTGCTTATCCGTTGTAAAAATAAGCACGTTCAGCGAAACCGAAAAATGATGGACAAAAAAAAACAGATCGCAAATCAAGGCACATAGTGCGATGAATCACGATCCGCTTCGAAACACAAAACAAGACTTATTTATCAATAGAAAATCCGTACACATCGAGGCACCCTGCATCATGACTCCACTGTTGTCTGGTACAGAATAAACCAACCTTTGCTCCGATCCATTTCCCTTCTGTTGCCACAAACGGGTTTCCGAAAGTGGAAAAGTTTTTTCCGTCAAAGCTATAGCTGAACTGGCATGTTACGTTAAGTATTTTGTTCTGAGATATTATTTGACTGGAATTTGTCACGTGCACTCTCAACCACACGGTTGATGTTGTAAGCGGAAGAGAGGCATTAACAACCTCAGCAGCTCCTGTATTGGCTTTCAGGCAACTATTTTGCGTCAAGATCAAGCCTTTCGCTCCATTTTCGATCGTCAAATCAGCATAATCCATTCCCATCACAATCAAACCAGCTTTGTCTCCCTCCATGGAAGGAATAAAGGTAACTTTAGTTGTAGCGGTAAACTTGGGAGCAGGAAACTTCTGCATGAGTATATTAGGTACATCCCAGTAATTTTTAAATTCCTTCGGCAGAAGCTGCCCATAAAGACGAAGAATTCCTTTGCTCTTGAATGGAAATACCCATGTGGCCTGTGGATTTGCCTGCCATTGCCATTGCAAACCAAGTGTCCCACTACTAAAATCATCAGAAGTTTGAGGAGTCGCAATTGGATACGTTTTACCAACATCGGGCATTTTGTATTCATTCACAGGTTCTCCGATTCCATTTCCCTGATCTTTGCCAATAATAGGCCATCCGTTTACCCATTTCATGGGTTCCAGATACACCAAACGCCCATAGGTAGTAGGTTGCGCAAAATGGAGAAACCATGACTGTCCTGTCTGAGTTTCAACCCAACCACCCTGATGAGGAGACACAATATCCGATTTACCCTGATTCATCACAACTCGTCGTTCATAAGGACCATAAATATTTTTTGACCGAAGAGCAATTTCCCATCCCTGGTCAAATCCGCCAGCCGGAGCCAGGATGTAATAATAACCATTCCGTTTATACAACTTAGGGCCTTCAACATCCTCATCTACTCCATGACCATCATAAACAATCGCTCCTTCGTTCACAAATTTTGTTCCCTCCTGATTCATTTGATTCATAACCAAAATATCTCTGATACCCGCTCTACTGCCGGCATAAGCATGAATAAGATAGACCTTTCCATCGGTATCCCATAAAGGACACGGATCTTCCAAACCCTTTCCTCCCTGAACAAGCACCGGAGTAGACCAAGAGCCAGCCGGATTTTTAGCTTTTACCATATAAATACCATAATCAGGATCGGGATAATAAATATAGAACATGCCATCGTGATACCGAATTGCAGGCGCCCATACTCCGCCCCCATGCTGCGTTTTTGAAAAATGATCATAAGGAGGCTGTTGTTGCAAAGCATGACCAATAATAGTCCAGTTAACTAAGTCTTTGGAATGCAATATAGGAAGTCCGGGAATAGCATCAAAACTGGAAGAGACCAGATAATAATCATCGCCTACACGACAAACATCAGGATCGGAATAATCGGCATAAAGAACCGGATTTTTATAATATCCGTTACCCAAATCAGGAATCCAAACTTTTGACACACTAGATTGTTGCGCAAAAAAAGACAAAGGGAATATACAAATCAATATGAAAAGCAATAAGCTTTTTCGTATTGATGAATAATTACTTTGTGGGTTCATATCGGAATGTTTTATTTAGGCAAAGTTGGGGTTGTATAAGTAACAGTAATTTTATTTTCAGGGCGCAAATTCTTGATCAATGGCTCAAGATGCCAAGCTTTTATATCGTCAACCACAAAGCGGGCATTTGTCATGGCACCAAGCTCCGAAGAATGCGTATCGTCATTCCGTCCGTTTGGAAGTGACTTGTATTGTCCCGGAGCAATATGCAAGAACAATTTTTTG
This sequence comes from Bacteroidota bacterium, assembly GCA_021804525.1. Taxonomy (GTDB): domain Bacteria; phylum Bacteroidota; class Bacteroidia; order Bacteroidales; family Paludibacteraceae; genus Microbacter. The sequence goes on from JAJZHJ010000085.1 coordinate 3,372, forward strand.
GAACCTTCTACTCCTAAAGAATCAAGTAAACTTTCCGTCTGCTTAGATAGATCAAATAAAGGGACTTGCATCCGTTTAGCAACGGCTCTCGCTGAATCAGGATAAGCGCCGTGTGTATTTACAAAATGACCTTGAGCATCAAATTTGCGGCGCATGACCGGCGTACATAAAATAGGAATACCGCCTTTGGCTCGGACATCCATCACAAAACGACTTAGATTAACAGCGTAGGTAGCGGGAGAAGCATAGCGAACAGTGTTCACTTTCTCATCGTTATGTGCAAATTGAATGATGACATAATCACCTTTTTGAATATGGGAAACAAGGTTTGCCCAACGTCCCTCGTCTATAAAAGAACGAGTACTTCGTCCATTGCGCGCATAGTTTTCGATCACCACATTATTGTTGAAATACGAAGGAAGCACCATTCCCCACCCCCGTTCGGGATTGTCGGGAATAGGCTTGTCGGCTAAAGTTGAATCACCTGCCAATAAAATATGAATTGGTTTAGATTTTGCGGCAACAACAAGCCCAATCAAACAAACCAGAAATAGATAAACAACCGCTTTTTTCATTGAGAAAGAAATTAGGAATGATAACGCTGTTCTTTTGATAAACTTGGTCAAGGTCTTATTTCAATTGCATCTTTGGTGGCATGGTCGCTCCACGTAATGTTGGAATAGGATATTCCGGGAGAATGTATTATTTGAATATATTGACAATCGGTGCCATTGAGAGCAATAACGGGATGCTCATCACCCGGGAACATAAGTTTATCGAACGTGGCATACTGCGTATTTGTCAATTCTAATGAAGGATTTGAAGATGTGGTTATTGACACATTCGACAACGTGATATTGCTCGTCTCACGAATACTACCCCCTGCATCAGCTGTTAATTGAGCATTTTCCAGAGAGATATCCCGTAAAAACATTTCAGGCAATCCATTGAGAAAAAGAGCCCGCTTCGCTCCTTTGCAAACAATGTTTTTCATAAATATCTTACGAAAAACCGGTGTCGTTACATCCGCCATCACCACTTTGTCATTGGTTTTACCGCCATAAAAAAGATCGAAGAGAATAGCGTCAGTTTTAATATCGGCCATGTTAATATCCGAGATGTAAATATTCTCCACAACACCACCTCTTCCTCGTGTACTTTTAAAACGCAATCCGGTATCCGTGCCAATAAAGTTACAATGGCTCACTTTGACGTTACGCACACCGCCCGACATTTCGCTTCCGACAACAAAACCACCGTGAGCATGATAAACAGTACAATTTTCAACTAAAAGATTCTCCGTAGGTATTCCACGTTTACGTCCCACTTCGTTTTTGCCCGATTTGACACAAATTCCATCGTCACCGACACTGAATGAACTATTAACTAATACTACATTTTTAGAAGATTCAATATCGATGCCGTCCGTATTTTGTCCATATTCAGGGTTTCTCACCGTCAATCCATTCAATAACACATTTTGACACATCAGAGGATGAATGGTCCATGCCGGAGAATTTTGCACAGTTATTCCCTCTAGATATACATTCTGGCACGAATCAAATTCAACCATAACCGGGCGCAGATAATCTTTAATTGACATCCAAGTCTTCATATCAGACACATTCGGAACATTTTGATCCGTTGAAAGACGACTTCCTTTTAATGCTCCTTCACTTGGCCACCAAGTTTTTGTTGATTTGTCCACTACTCCTCCCGAAGCAATTTGTTGTTCCCATACCGAAAGAGGCGCTTTATTCTTTTTCAATGGACGCCATGCCTGACCGGAACCATCGAAAACGCCATTTCCTGTAATTGCAATATTGGACGCATGATGCGCAGAAATGGGGGATTGACAACGATATGTATTCACGCCTTCAAAATTTCCAAAAATCAAAGGATAATGATTTAAATCAGCAGAAAACACGACGAGTGTTCCTTTTTCTGTATGCAAGCAAACATTACTTTTCAATACAATAGGCCCTGTAAGCCATGTGCCGGTAGGAATCTCAACTGTTCCGCCACCTTTGGCCACAATTGCATCAATGGCTTTAGTAAAAGCTGCGGTGTTATCAAATTTCCCATCGCCTTTTGCTCCAAAATCGGTTATCGAAACCGTATTGTCAGAAAATGTCGGAGCGGTCACTTTCTCCATTGGGAAAGATAGATTAGAATACAAGTCAGTAGGCAATACCGGTTCGATTTGAGCATTTACTGACAAAACAAGTACAGAAAAGAGCGCTGACACAAATTGTTTCTTCATAATTGTATACGTTTGAAAGATGGATTCATTTTCAAAGATACCATTTCTTTTATCACCAACATGTAGATGACAAAAGATTAAGGCTCTTTGATCAGTTTTTGGGAAGCAATAGTTCCATTTGAGAACAATACATTGAGGATATAATATCCTGCAGGGATGGATGAAACATCCATGGCAAATTGCATTGCCTTGACGGGTACTTCATTTATTTTTATTCCGGTCAATGAGTAAAGTTGTACCTTCTCGATCTCATTTCCGGCGTTTATATTTACAAGATTCCCTTTCACAGGATTCGGATAGCAATGTAATCCATTAGCAGTCACTTCATCAATACTAGTGGGGGTGCAGGACGTAGAAGCTCCGGTGGTTGGATTGAGTCCACTAAAATTAATCGTGTCATAAGGAGAGTAAATGGCATTCCCTTTATTGCTTGGTATACTAATGGTAGAGCAATTTTTGAATATCAAGGTATCTACGAAGCAAGTCTGCATTCCCCTTGAAGTAGCATTAATTTGTACATTATCGAAAACCACATTATCAACAGGTTGTTCGGGCAATCCCCAAATAAATCCGGCATAGGTCGAATTATTTACCGTTATGTTTTTAAAATAAATATCGCGCCACGTCGGCGTAGTACTGGAGCAGGTCGCCCTTCGTGATCTTCAGATCCGGCCAGAAGGGCTTTCGGAGATTGGTGAGCTGAACCTTGCGATCGCCGATCTGGAGGCGGACGTTGTCGGTGTTTCCGGGGATGTGGACGGGCGGCATCAGACCTGGCC
>JAJZHJ010000086.1 GCA_021804525.1 Bacteroidota bacterium
GTACCCATTCTTTTTGGCTAGAGAATCTAAAACGCCATAGAAATTATCTACATATAATTCGGAGATTGTCTTGCGGATGTCATATAGAAACTTTTCGGAGAATTTGGCATTTTTAATAGGAATTCCAGCCATTGCAGGAAGGTATAGTGTGGGATCGTAACCTCTGCGTTTAATGAATTCCTTTTTGAATATCGGTGACCAGTTCTGGCTTCCACATTCCCAACTGTCAACATGAATACGTTTTAATACTTCGGAAGTTAATTGGTTACCGAGTTTTTTACGAATGGTTCCATACCAGTTATTGAATTCCAGTTTGGCTGCCACGGGATTAAACTTATCACATTCCAAACCCATTTCCGCTCCACCTGTCATATTTTCGGTACCTGTAGTTGTATATCCAACGCGAAAGATGGTCCATTGTCCTGCCGGAATATGCCAGGAAAGTTTTCCATCATGATATTTGTCGGTGATGTTTATGATTTTATTAAAAGGTACACAAACTGAACTATCCAGCTCTGAAGATGGCGTTGCTGGTGAAAAGCGCCAGACTTCTCCGTTTTTACCTTCGTATTCATCAATGACTGCTGCTGAGGACAACTCTAATGTTTTGATCTTTAAATATGATTTCCATTTTGCCATTTCGTTATCTTCCGATCCGGGCTCCGATCCGGCTTTATTATAATAAAAACGAAAATAACGGGCAGTAACTGTTGGAACAAGATGAGTATAATTGAACCCCGAATCATCCCATCCATTGCGGGCAGGAGTCAAACGGCATAAAGTATGAAAATGAATACCGTCATTACTCGTTTTAATGAGTAAACGATGAGATTGATAATTATTAGTTGCTCCTCCTGTGATGACGGAGCGACAGGTAAACGGCTTGGTAAACTCATACTGAATCCAGCAAGGATTATTGCTTTTGAAAACTTTTTTGTTATGTTTCTGTATCAGAAAAGAGGCATCCTCCCCCGTGCTGGTAGTGACTATGGGCGTTACCGATTGCGTCGTAATTCCCGTGCCTTCAGGCGATGGAAATGCCAATATAGCAATGTCTTTGTAGTAATTTCTGAGCGATAGCGGATGGGGAAGTGTATCATTAAAATCGCTGTTGCCATCTACATGGACTTCGCTCCAGGTTACCTTTTGCATGGAAAGCTGAGGTGTAATCCATGGCCCTCCTGCTGTAGCATAACCATCTCCACAGTGCATGGTAAAAAACAATCCTAGGTGGTTCGCTTCTTCAAAAGCATAACGAAGCATTTTCCACCATTGCGGAGTAAATGTATTGGCTGGAGGATTTACAAGAGGCGGATTCGATGCTGCCTCAATAGGCACTAAATAGGCTCCTGCAAGGCCTTCCTTCTTCATTGCTTCCAGATCTGTCTTGATTCCTGCTTTGGTGACAGCTCCTTTCATCCAATACCAATATACCCATGGTTTCGCCGATGTGGACGGATGTTGAAATTGTTGCTTCAGGTTGGATATGTTCATATTGTCGGATTGCGCAAATGTGGTGTTGAAACATGCTATGCTTAACAACAAAATGAAACCAACGGAGGCTCTGAAAAAATATTTATATATCTTCTTGTTCATGGGTTATGAGCGATATGGACTATAGCTATATAATTTGATTCTTATGAGAATATTACTGTTTTGCTCTAAACGCATAACTTTTACCAGCTTCAGTTTTTAAGTCATACAGAAACGTTGGAACCAGACGCGCGGCATTTAATTTCGCTTTGTCAGAAATAATAGGCTTTTTTATATCCGGCACATGGAAAAATGGATTAGAATTTTTCCCCTGTGCAAGTTTTAGACCTTTTCCGATTAACTGATTTTTGACTCTTAAGCGGCAATTTCCTCCTATGGAAGAATGAATTGTCAGAGTTTCCACCTTGCCATTTTTCCATGTCATATCAATCGTGAATCCTCCGCGTGTTTTCAGACCGTCAATAGTTCCGTCTTTCCAAACCTGTGGTAATGCAGGTAATAAATAGATGAATCCGTCATAGCTTTGCATTAACATCTCTGCAATACCGGCAGTACATCCAAAATTTCCATCAATCTGAAAAGGGGGATGCGCATCCAGCATGTTAGGATAGGTTCCACCTTTCTTTTTAATGGTTGAAGCTAAGCTCAACTGATCTTGTAGGAGTTTATACGCATGATTTCCGTCGAGGAACCGGGCCCATAAGCAAAGTCTCCAGGCCATTGCCCATCCTGTTGAGATATCTCCGCGGTGAATTAGTGAAGTAAGGGCAGCATCAAATAATTCGGGAGTCCGGTAGGGCGAGATTTGATTACTGGGGAATACTCCATACAAGTGGGATACATGGCGATGGGTATCATTGGGATTATCCCAATCCTGCTCCCATTCCTGTAACTGCCCAAAGTGGCCAATCCGCATTGGAGAAATTTTATTGCGCAACATTCTTAGTGTGTCTGCGAAAAGCGAATCGGTTTTGAGAATCTTTGAGGCTGCAATTACATTGGAATATAAATCGAAGACCAGCTGGTTGTCCATTGTACATCCCCCGCAAATACTGTATTTTCCTCCATCGCCAGGGTGCACATGTTCAGGAGACACAGAGGGACATACGATTAAATATCCGGTAGTGGGGTCAGGAATCATAAAATCCACAAAGAACTTTGCAGCTCCTTTCATGACAGGATATATTGAATCCAGATAAGCTTTATTTCCGGAATACAAATAATGTTCCCATAATTGCTGGCAAACCCATGCTCCGCCGGAAGGCCACATTCCCGATGCGGCATGATCGACAGGCCCGGTTATTCTCCAGATATCCGTGTTGTGATGTAGAACCCATCCTCTTGCCCCATACATGATTCTGGCTGTTTCGTGTCCAGAGACAGATACATCGCGCACCATCTGTATGAAAGGTTCCAACATTTCGCTTAGATTAGTCACATCAGCAGGCCAGTAATTCATTTCCACATTGATATTGGTGGTGTATTTACAATCCCATGGCGGCAATATCTGATAATTCCAAAGACCTTGAAGCGTTGCTGGCTGATCGCCCGGTTGTGATGCACAAATCAATAAATAACGGCCAAATTGAAAATAGAGCGCTGCTAATTGCGGATCAAAACTAGAACTGAATCTTTCTATTCTTTCATCTGTGGGATAATTTGCGGCGGGTGTTGTTCCCAAATCAAGTTTTACCCTGTTGAAAAATCTTGCATAATAAGCGGAATGTTCCCGTTTCGCTTCGTCATAGTTGACGGTCATGGCTTTGTCCAAATAGTTTACACACTTAAGTTTCTCATTGGTGTTAAGTGTTTTATAGTTGGTGAAATTAGTAGCCATTGAAATATAAAAAATTACTTCATTGGCTTTGGAAATAGACATTACGGCATCCTTTACAATGTGTGTCCCTCCAAAAACCTTAGCTTTTATTTCCGTATAGAAATGAACCTTACCGCTCTGATTTTCATGCGTCTCTGTAATTCCAGAAAGAATCAACGAACTACTGTCATTCGTGATATTAAATTTTTGGTGAGGAGTCGTAATAAAAGCATTACATGAGATACTGCCTGGTTTATCAGCCGTTAAACGAACAATAACTACCTGGTTGGTGAAAGAGGTGAAGACTTCACGGTGAAAAACCGTCCCATTCACTTTAAATGAAACCGAAGCTACAGCCTTACTGATATCCAGGTCACGGTAATAATCCGTGTAATTATTATGACCAGGGAATGAGATATAAAAGTCTCCCATTGACTGATAAGGCATACCGGAATTGGTATGTGACATGACTTTTTCGTCTGCCAATCTTTGAGCATCTCCATATTTCCCTTCAAAAATCAGTTTTCGTATTTCAGGTATTGCCGTTTTTGCATTTGGATTGGCATTGTTATTTGGCGATCCTCCCCATACGGTTCCTTCATTTAATTGGATATGTTCAACCGAAGGTGTACCGAATACCATCGCTCCCAGTCTTCCATTTCCTAAAGGCAATGCTTCGTCCCAATTAGCAGCAGGTTTAGTGTACCACAATATTAAATCAGATTTTTTATTGGCAATAGCATAATTACTGAGTAATAGCGATGATACAAAGATAAATATAACGCGAATTTTCATAGAGAACTCTATATTTAGTAATTTCTGTTTTAATAAAAGACTAGTTATGCCGCTATTTATAGTATCCGATTTTTGTAAGCATTGCTGTCAGGGCTACTTTTCCTTTAATTGCGTTTGCAGGCAGATTTTCCCCGTTAGGGCCGAAAGTATACATTTTTGGATCTTTTTCTATGGTCACTTTGCTTTCATCAAAATTACCTGCTTTGTCCTTAATCCGATTTATATCCAATCCCCAATGTGCTGCTGTAAATTCATACATTGCTTTACGTTTTGACGGTCCGTAATCGTGTCCTTCGTTGGGAAGATGAACGTTTTTGACTTCATTCACTGCGTTATAGAAACCATAAGTTCGTTGTAGAAAAGGAAATTCCAGTGTTGGGACGGTACTGGTCCAGTCATGTCCATCGGAAACCACTAATTGTGGTTTGGGGGCAAACATGGCTGCTATCTCGGCATAATTGGTGCGGTTCCCGCAGAGTTGAATTGGCAATCCGCTTTCACATGGGCAACCGCCAGCAAAATGAGACGTAAGCATAACCACAGGAATGCTTAATGTAATCCGGTTATCGAGTGCGGATACCATGATCGACGTGCCTCCTCCGTTTGATCCTCCCGTAATTCCGACACGGGTTGTATCTATGTCTTTAAGGCTTAAAAGATAATTCAAAACACTAATTGCATTAAGTATTTGAATGCTTCCTGCAACGCTTGTCCGGTGTAACGCACTGTTGAATTGCAATCTGCTTTCTCCCCATGCAAACAAATCCCAATCAGCAGCGATGATTCCCATTCGGGCTTCCATTGCGCAACGTATCTGTTGGTCTGCACGATAACGTCCGTCGGTAAAATGACCATTGGGATTTAGCATGACAGGATATTTCCCTTTTATTTTTGATGGCATATAGATTGAACCGCATACGTACAGACCCGGTAATGTTTCAAGTGCAAAATTTTCAACGGTATAATCATCATATTTTCTTTTTGGTGTGAGTATTACTCTGACTTTGGGTTGATGCGACAGCAATGCCGGTAGTTTTAAGACTTGCCACATACATGATTTTAATTCATCCTTCCGCTTCTCCCAACTACTTTTGTTATTGTATAATGTTTCCAGATAATCTATAAACTCTTTCCCTTCTGCATCTGACATCCGTGTATAATCAAATGGTTTGATTTTGTACGTGCCGTGATCCATGACATACGTATAGTCAAATGGGGCAAGCACAGCCTGTAGGCTCTTTGTTACACTCCATGGCTGAATGCGCCAGTCGGCATATTTTAATTGCTTTCCGGCTATCAGTTTCGAGTCATACTTAATCTGTACATGAAACTCCGTCTCGATCTTTTTCAACACGTCGACTAGTGGACGTGTATAGTCGTTATCTGATGTTTGTGCAAAAACTTGTCCGGCTACAATAACGACAAATAATGTCAGAAGGATTTTTTTTATCATGATGTTACTTTTCAATGAGATGTATGTCTTTCTTTAGGTTGTCTTGCTTTTCAATGGGATGCGATAACCTCCCAAGATAATCATTGGATAATACAATATAATCGCTTTTTTCTCCGCTTAACGACAGAAAAGACTGATTTCCGGAAGGGGAACATCCTGTGATAAACATCCCCCGGGTATTATTAGCTTCAATCAATGGCTTTGCAGCGAGTGGACTAACCGTATTAATATTGTTTAAGTAACTGTTTTCTATATCGTTCAACTTAAATGCAGCCCCTAATTGGACATTCACCTGCACATTGTTTAATCTAATATCTTTGGCTTTGCTGATATCAAATCCTGTCTTTGCATCCATGTTGATGTTGTCAAATGAAATGTTCGAAATTGGCATTTCTTCCAGCCCTTTCACTACACAAGCCTGGTTGATATTTCTGCCTGTAATGCCTGAAATATGAATATCGCGGAATATCGGAGTGCGCTCAGATACAGGTTCCGGTGGAATATTCGCATAAAAGAGATTTATGACGATACCTCCTTTTTTGATATTATCCATCACTATGTTATTGAAGCTGATATTTTCAACAACACCCCCGCGGCCACGAACAGATTTAATGCGGATGCCATTATCGGTGCCATTAAATACACAGTTTGATACAGTAACATTATGTACTCCTCCGGACATTTCACTGCCAATCACCACGCCTCCGTGTCCTGCCAGCATGGTACAGTTGGTTACTGTAATATTTTCACTGGGAA
>JAJZHJ010000087.1 GCA_021804525.1 Bacteroidota bacterium
CTGCCCACCAATTTTTCGGCTCACCGGACAAGATCAATCCTTTATCAAAGAGCATCTGCAATAACACCATTCATTTTTACTTCAAGTAAAAATGAATAAACATAATGTGTCAACAAATTCTTTTCATCAATATTAAAGCTATAAGAAGTTGATTTTCAATGTTTGTTCATTTAAACATAATAGAGAATCAGACAGTTAACAACTTGCGAAAGTTGAAGAATTTTTATTCCAAAAAGGCTATTAACTAAATCAATTACAACTTATTGCATTGATTACAACATGTTATTTCAGCCTTTTTAACTTTGGAAAAAGAGCATCGCTTGAAAACAATTGGTACATTTGTCGCTCATATAGAATTTGAGAATTTATCAAAAGAAACAATGTAATGCATTTGAAAATTTCTCTATCTAATGAATTAATCAAGAAGGAAAGCAATGTCTCAATCGGAAACCAGTGACTTAAACAATTGCATGTTTTTTGATTTTGAATGACTTATCTAAACATGGCGATGAGTCTTAATCTGCCCGCTTCTTCATGATTTTTTCGTTGGTAGCATGTTGTTTTCAATTGCCATGTTCTTTTCGTTACTAAAACTATATGAGAAAATTAGAAACATTCTATCAATCATTCTTTGAAAAATAGTTCACTATGGCAAGAAATAAAGGAGCTGTGGTAGTCAACATCGAACGATGTAAAGGCTGCCATCTTTGTGAAGAAGCATGTCCATCTGACGTTCTAGAAATGAACCAGCAAACGAATGCAATGGGCTACCATTATTCATACATGGCCAATGTCGAGGCATGTACAGGATGTGCATCATGTGCTTATGTATGTCCTGATGCATGTATTACTGTTTATCGAGTAAAAAGTTAAGATCAACATGGAAGAAGTAAAATTGATGAAAGGGAACGAAGCCATAGCAGAAGCAGCCATTCGCTGCGGTTGCGACGGATATTTCGGATACCCCATTACCCCCCAATCGGAAGTTTTAGAAACTTTAATGGCTCTTGAACCATGGAAAAAGACAGGTATGGTGGTACTACAGGCCGAAAGTGAGACTGCCTCCATCAACATGGTGTATGGTGGAGCTGCGTGTGGAAAACGTGTTATGACATCCTCATCAAGTCCCGGTATCAGTTTGATGCAAGAAGGACTTTCATACATAGCCGGAGCAGAATTGCCTTGTGTTGTTGTAAATGTCACTCGTGGGGGACCCGGATTAGGTACCATTCAACCCAGCCAATCCGATTATTTTCAAACCGTGAAAGGGGGTGGGCATGGTGATTATAAACTCATTACTTTGGCGCCTGCATCAGTTCAGGAAATGTCAGATTATCTATGTCTGGCGTTTGATTTAGCATTTAAGTACCGCAATCCGGTAATGGTGCTGTCAGACGGATTAATTGGGCAAATGATGGAAAAAGTACAACTTCCCGATTATCAACTACGACTGACGAATGAGCAGATTCGGGAAAAATATCCATGGGCAACTCTTGGCAAACAAGGGAGAACCAAGCAAAATATTATTACCTCGTTAGAATTGGTCTCTGAAGAAATGGAGAAAGTAAACAACCGGCTTCAGCAAAAATACAGAGAAGTGGAAGCCAATGAGGTACGTTATGAAACCTTTCTATGCGATGATGCTGATTATTTATTAGTTGCTTTTGGATCAACAGCACGCATATGCCAAAAATCAGTGGAATTATTACGAGAAGAAGGTATAAAAGTAGGTTTGTTTCGACCTATCACACTCTATCCATATCCAGCGTCACAAATACTTAAATACGCCAAGCAAGTAAAAGGCATGCTATCTGTCGAAATGAATGCAGGCCAAATGGTGGAAGATGTACGTTTGGCAGTGAACGGATTAGTTCCAGTTGAGTTTTATGGACGTTACGGAGGCATGATTCCAACGCCTGAAGAAATCGTCAAAGCAGCAAAAGAAAAATTAATGGCATAGCAATACAGGTAAATCTTAAACAGATTTGCAGATAGCCTCTTGCTTATTGCAAAATCATACAATTATGACATTACAAGAAATTATACAACCCGCAAATAAGGTGTATGGCAAAACACCACTCTTGACTGATACTCCTATGCATTATTGCCCAGGATGTAGTCATGGCGTTGTGCACAAGTTAATTGCCGAAGTAATAGAAGAAATGGGTATTCAAGATATCACTATCGGCATAGCTCCTGTAGGTTGTGCCGTGTTTGCTTACAATTACATTGATATCGATTGGCAGGAAGCAGCACACGGACGTGCACCAGCACTTGCCACTGCTGTGAATCGCCTTTTGCCAGACAGTTGTGTTTTCACCTATCAGGGAGATGGTGACTTAGCAGCCATTGGTACTGCTGAAACCATACATGCCTGCAATCGCGGCGAAAACATCGCTATATTCTTTATTAATAACGGCATCTATGGTATGACAGGTGGGCAAATGGCTCCTACAACCATAGAAGGAATGGTTACCTCAACATCACCTGAAGGGCGTGATGTGATGTTAGAAGGATACCCACTGAAGATATCCAACTTATTAACTATTTTGGATGGAACTTGCTATGTCACTCGACAAGCAGTCCACACACCTGCCACCGTGATAAGAGCAAAAAAAGCAATCCGAAAAGCATTTGAAAATACACTGGCAAAAAAAGGCACGTCCGTTGTTGAATTTGTTTCCACCTGTAACTCCGGTTGGAAAATGACACCACATCAAGCCAATCAATGGATGGCAGAACACATGTTTAAAGCTTATCCGCTGGGTGATTTGAAAGATCAATAAAGAATGATCAATTGACTTAATCAGTTACAAAATGAAGGTGCATCTAACTAATAACACCATCATTTATTAATATTTATACGCATGAAACGAGCATGTAAATTATTTACATTCAAGAGTATGAGAATTGTTGACATGCAAGTTCCATACGACCTTAAAAAACAAATCATTTACGTATGAAAGAAGAAATAATCATTGCAGGTTTTGGAGGACAAGGAGTCTTGTCAATGGGAAAAATATTGGCCTACTCCGGTTTGATGCAAGGCAAAGAGGTTTCTTGGATGCCTTCTTACGGACCAGAACAACGAGGAGGCACTGCGAACGTCACAGTTATTCTAAGCGACGAAAAAATTAGCTCTCCAATTTTACAAGAATATGATACAGCTATTATTCTCAATCAACCGTCGCTCGACAAATTTGAGCCACGAATTAAGAAAGGTGGTACTTTATTATATGATGGACATGGTTTTGTCAGGGAACCAAAACGAACCGATATAAACATATACCGTATCGATGCATTAGAAACTTCCATAACATCAAACATGGCAAAAGCATTTAATATGTTCATTTTAGGTGGGTTGTTGAAAATAAGACCGATTGTGGAAATTGATAATGTTTTATTAGGTCTCAAAAAATCGTTACCGGAGCGGCATCACCATTTATTAGCACAAAACGAAACAGCACTTCGCAAAGGTATGGAAATTCTTATTCCCGTTCATACCCTTTGAGGAATGAGATATTAAAATGATGCCACGTTTCAAATTGCAGGCACATGATGAAGAAAAATGAGAAAAAAAGGAGGAATAAGATACCGCTACAGAAAAAAGTGTATATTTGCTTAGCTAAACAAACCCTATTTCGCGGTGCAAGCGTTGTTTCTTTGGGAATCCACTGGCAGCAATTTTTGCTGAGATTTAGTCTGTCCAATTGTTTTATCAATAACACTTCCTCATCATGAAAAACCTTGACAAAGTCGAAAAATACATCTCCTTGTTCGTCGTCTCGCTTTATTTTATTGCCGGCGGCTACTTATTGTTTTGCCAGCGGTGTATTACTATGATGCACAAAGAGTTTCGAATAGTTTTTGCACTTATTTTAATCTTGTATGGAGCCTATCGCTTGGCGCGAATCTTATTAATTAAAAAAAGTGATGATGACGAAGATGAAGGTGATGAAGACGAATAACATTTCAACAAAATAACCTATATGAAACGAGCATGTAAATTATTTGTATTCAATAATATGGTAATTTATTTATGCGAGTTCCATACGTCCTTAAACGAAAAAATTATTATCGTATGAAACAATTAGTTTTTCATCCAAGGATCACCCAATTAGTGATTTTGGCGTTGACCGTTTCTTTCCTCTCTGGTTGCAGCAACTCGAAACAAACCAAACCAACAGACACTTATACAACAGGGCGAATTAAACTCGGTATTGACGATTCATATCGACTTATGATGGAGGCGCAATTAGACGTTTTCACAAACATTTACAATCAAGCATCATTCGACACTATTTACAATGACGAAACAGATATTATAAACCTCTTTTTGAAAGATTCCATTCCAGCTATGATTGTAAGCAGACCTCTAACAAAGCAACAATCGGATGCATTGCTTAGCCAACGTTATGTTGCACGAACCACCGTCATTGGCCACGACGCCATTGCGTTGATTTTAAATAAAGACAACAAAACTAATCAATTCTTGTACGATCAGGTGCATGATATTTTCACCGGAAAAATTTCCAAATGGAATCAAATTGATCCGAAAAACAATCTTGGAAACATCAGCGTGGTATTTGATAAACAAGGATCATCGAATATTCGCTATTTCATGGACAAATTTAATCTCACAAAGTATCCATCTAATTTTGGTGCTACGAAATCAAACCATGAAATTATTAATTACGTACAAACCCACAAAAACGCTATAGGCATCCTCAGCGTAAATTGGATCAGCGATCCGCAGGATTCTGTTTCGAATAATTTTTTAAGTCGCATTCAGGTAGCTGGTATCACTTCCTATGCAGGTTCTACCAGTGCAAATACTTTCTATCAACCCTATCAAGCCTACATAGTTTATAAATATTACCCTTTTATCCGTAACATCTACTTTATTGATCGTCAAACATATGATGGTTTAGCAAGTGGATTAGGTGCCTTTTTAGCGGGTGAAAAAGGTCAGCGTATTATTTTACGTTCAGGGTTAGTTCCTGCAACTGCCCCTGTCACCATTGTCGAAATCAAACATTAATAACAACAATCAATTATTTATCAATTATCAATTACAAAACATGGAGGACCCGTTCTTATGGTAGGAAAAATGAAAACAATCGCATTTGTTATGGTTATGCTCATTACTGTAGGCTGGATGAGCAACCTGAAAGCGCAAACGCTCGATGATGCTATTCTATTAACTCACAGCGAACAATTTGTGGCAGCAAAGAAGGCATTTGAATCACTCGTTGGCCAACAGCCTCAAAACGGAACTAACTACTTCCATTATGGGCAGTATTATATTCAACGCTATCTGGCCGATACGGCTTCCGTTTCACTCAAGAAATCAATAGCAGAAGCAACTGTCGTGTTTAATCAAGGTATTACAGCCGAACCCACAAATCCGCTTAATTTTGTTGGTTTAGCTGAAATGGCAATGTTTCAAAAAGACACGGTTAAGGCCAACGGTTATTTAGCCCAAGCACAGGAGCTGCTACCCGGAAAACACAAGAAAATTAAAATGGAGAAAGACATCCAAGCTACAGTCTACACAAAGATGGCAGATGCCTATGTCATTAGCAACACCAAAGACACAGCTTCTATTTTTAGTTATCTTCGCATAGCGGAAAAATTGGATCCCAAAAATTTTGAAATCTATTTAGTAAAAGGTGATGCTTACATTTATATCTTGAATGATGGTTCAAATGCTATTTTCAACTATAATCTTGCCGCCAAATACAACCCCAAATCAGCCTCAGCACAACTACGGATTGGGCAGCTTTGGGTACGATCAAAAAACTACGATGATGCGTTGACTACTTATCAGGAAGTAGTAAAAATGGATCCAACATTTGCTCCAGCATATAAAGAACTTGGCTTCCTATATGCCTCCAAAGGTGATAATGAAAATGCAAAAATCAATTTTCAGAAATTTTTGGAGTTGTCATCCGGGAACGTAGAAGCTCAGCTGCAATATATCAATACACTATTTACGCTGAAGGATTATCAAGAAGCAGCAACACAAGCAGCAAAAGTACTACAAACCGACAGTAGCAATGTTGATTTGTACCGTGCGTTAGCTTATTCTGATTATGAAACAGGCAAAACAGGACAGGCAAAACAAGAATTAGACGAATTTTTCAAGAAAACAGCAACGGACAACATTCGTCCATTAGATTATGCTTATTATGCACGTTCGTTATCCAAGTTGAAACAAGACTCACTTGCCGGAGTTTACTTTGTTAAAGCATATAATTTAGACACAACACAAATCAACTACTTAACGGAAGCATCC
>JAJZHJ010000088.1 GCA_021804525.1 Bacteroidota bacterium
AAATATGAATTAAATACCAATGCAAACGATCTCGCACTTCAATCGTTTTATTCTTAATCCAACACCAAAGGGAATGCATGTTCCACATCAACAGAATACAGCAATTTTCCATTTACCTCCATGCAATCCATTAACGCTTTGTCTACACGATGCAATGAATAAACACATCAATGCAAGGAATCGATAAGGTGTTGACTTGGTTATTATCATTAATCACAGTTGTGTTGAAGCAATCACTCTGAAACGTTAATTCTCTTTGATGGTAGCTAGGACTGCCTCATTAACAACAATATGATATTTCTTTCGTAACTGTTTAACCCATTCTGCGTCCAGATAATTTTGATAATCAGCCGTGACCAATCCTCGCACATCATTGTAATTTTCAGGCTGTTGAATTCTTTTTCCCACAAAAAACACAATAGGGAAATCAGATTTAGGTTCAAAATCGCCTTCATGGAAAACAAGCTTGTCCACTGCCGGATTTTCACCTTTTGAGAACAATCCTTTTTCCACTTTTATCACGCAAACAGCTCCTTTGTTCAAATGAGCTGTCAAATAACTATCAACTGAATCGCGAGGCGCCTTCTTGAGCAATGCTTGCGCTTGATTTCGTACATCCTCATTTTTACAATAAATAATTTCGCCTTTAAAATGAGGCTCTTTCCACGTATAATTGCTTTTATGGGCTTTGAAATAGGCTGATAACCCTGCTTCATCTTTCGTAGCTTTGTCCCAAACTTCTTTATTGCTAATGTTAAATAACAAAATTCCATCGTGATATTCACGGACCAAATTGGCAAAATCAGGATATTTCTTTTCTAACTGACTGTTTTCAAAACTCATCAATTCATTCGACACAAATTGATCCCATTTTTCGTCAATAACCTCTTTGGGTGAGGGTTTTTGACTGGTTGGATTTGCCACCAGAAAATCAGTAAAATCTTTTTGAGTCAACTGAATAGTATCAAAGCTCGCAATTGGAGCATCAAGCTTGTAAGAAACAACTCTGAATAAAGAATCTTTGATTGAATATTTTTCAGCTAATTGATAAAATGGAGCAAGTGCAGCAGAATCTACATGAAAGTGGTATTCAGTCTTTAATTTGTTTATGAAAGATTGTGCGATAATAGCAGCACGATCATCGTGCTGAATACGGCGCTCAATTTCTTCTCTTTTCTGAGCAAATGGTGCTAATTTCCTTGTATTAAGCAATTTCATAATATGCCAACCATAAACAGTTTGAAATGGGTGGCTTATTTCCCCTTTTTTCAACGAAAATGCCATGTTCTCAAACTCTTTTACCATGAATCCGGTACCAAACCATGGCAATACACCTCCATTGACGGCTGAACTGCGATCTTGAGAAGCTTCCCTTGCCGTTGCAGCAAAATCAGCTCCATGTAGAAGTACCTGATAAATGCTATCAATGGCATGTTTGGCAGCCGTCATCACTGAGTCGGAAGAACCTTTTTGCGCAAAACGCATAATATGAGCAACTTGAACTTCACCACGAGATGGACGAATGCCATTCACCTTTATCAAATGATATCCATACATAGTCCGAACCGGCATGCTAATGCTATCAACAGGAGTATGATAAGCAACACATTCAAATGGATAGATCGTCATAAAACCAGTGATATATCCTAAATGTCCATCGTTTTGAGAAGCAGAGGGATCTTCAGAAACTTCTTTTGCAACCGTTTCAAAAGATTCGGGAGGCAATACTTTCGGAACACGCTTTTTAGATAAGAAGCCTTTTTTTATAACCATTTCAACACGAGGCTTGGTTACCCGATCGCGTATCGCCATGATTTTTTGATAAGCTTTTAAAGTGTCGGCGGGAGATGCGTTCGGCGCAACACGTATCAAAATGTGACTAACATCAATTTCCTTCGTCAAACGATTGTAAGCCTGATGCTCCAGCTTGTTTCGCATCACAGTATCCGTCAGATAAGGCGGCGTTAATTGACGACGATAACCAAGGAATTCATCTAAAAATGCTTTCGTCGTATCCATACCTTCAGACTCAGCTTCAAGCACTTTCATCTTGAAATTTTCAAATAATTCGAGATAATCTTGCAGCGTACGCTTATCTAATGCGTTTTGAGCATTGTTTTTATTGTAAAGATAGACAAACTCAGACCGATAAATGGGAGTTCCATTAATTGTCATCAAAACAGGATCATTGCCTTGTTGGGCAAAAAGATGCGTTGTGAAGAGTACAGCGGCCAATAACAAAAATTGTTTCATGTCTGTAACATTAAAAAACAAAATGATTTAGTACAGTATCGCATAGCAATATAACGAATGATGCCCTGAAATAGTATCTTGTATTATTCTCCCCTACTATAATTGGGAGATTCACTCGTAATGGACACATCGTGTGGATGACTTTCGGTGATTCCTGCTCCTGAAATCCGTGAGAATTTGGCTTGATGCAGTTTTTCTATTGTAGGGGTTCCACAGTAGCCCATTCCTGCACGTAAACCTCCAATCAATTGATAAATCACTTCATAAAGAGATCCTTTAAAAGGAACTCTCGCAGCAATACCTTCGGGCACCAACTTTTTGATATCGTCTTCCACATCCTGAAAATAACGATCTTTTGATCCTTTTTCCATAGCTTCTAACGATCCCATTCCGCGGTATGACTTAAATTTACGTCCGTTAAAAATGATGGTTTCTCCCGGTGATTCTTCTACTCCGGCAAAAAGTGAACCTGCCATAATAGTGGCTGCACCTGCAGCTAATGCTTTAACAATATCACCGGAATAACGAATTCCACCGTCAGCAATCACAGGGACACCTGTCCCTTCAATCGCTTTTGACACCTCATAAATTGCCGAAAGCTGAGGCACGCCCACTCCGGCAATAATTCGTGTTGTACAGATTGAACCCGGTCCAATTCCTACCTTAACAGCATCAGCTCCAGCTTCAACAAGCATGAGTGCTGCCTCGGATGTAGCAATGTTGCCAACTACAATATCAATGTGGGGAAATTTCTGCTTTACTTGCCTCAACGTTTCGACAACTCCTCTCGAATGGCCATGAGCCGTATCAATGACTATTGCATCGACATCGGCATCTGCCAATGCTTGAACTCTTTCCATTGTGTCAAACGTAACTCCAACACCGGCAGCAACTCTCAATCGTCCTCTTGAGTCCTTGCAAGCAAAAGGCTTATCCTTTACTTTGGTAATATCTTTGTACGTCACTAAGCCAAACAGCTTACCATCTTTGTCAATGACGGGCAATTTCTCGATTTTATATTTTTGAAGAATTTCTGCTGCTGCTTCTAGATTAGTAGTGATTGACGTTGTAACCAAATTTTCTTTGGTCATCACATCATCAATTTTTTTGCGCATGTCGCTTTCAAAGCGCAAGTCCCGATTGGTTACAATGCCTACTAATCGTCTTTGGTCATCTATGACAGGAATTCCACCAATTTTATATTCACTCATCAATCCCAAGGCATCGGCTACCGTCGATCCTGAAGTAATTGTCACAGGATCATAAATCATTCCGTTTTCAGCACGTTTTACCGCGTGTACTTGTTTAGCTTGCTCTTCAATAGACATATTTTTATGAATCACGCCAATACCACCTTCACGTGCAATGGCTATAGCCATTTTCGATTCGGTGACCGTATCCATGGAAGCAGAAACAATTGGAATTTTTAACTCTATATGTTTAGAAAAACGAGTCGTAAGATCTACGTTTCGAGGCAATATTTCTGAATATGCCGGCATAAGAAGGACATCATCGAATGTCAGTCCATCCATAATAATTTTATCAGCAACAAACGACATGGGGAATATAGTTTGAGAATTATTGCGTGCAAATTTACGAATAGTTTTTGGTGACACAAAGTTACGGAATCCTTTCCTATTCGGTGCTTATGCTGCAAAGGATTGTTTCTACTTTTTGGGAGACATGACAACAAAAGGGATTAACATCTCCTGAAGCGATATTCCTCCGTGTTGAAACGTATTTTTGTAATAGTTGACGTAATAGTTGTAGTTATTGGGATAAGCAAAAAAGTCGTCCTTCGTGCTATAAATATACGCCGAACTTACATTGGATGATGGCAGACCAAAAGCTGCCGGATGAAGCATTTCAAATACTTCTTTCGGATTGTAATTCAAATTCTTCCCCATTTTGTAGCGCAAGTTTACGCTAGTATTGCGATCGCCTACCACTTTAATTGGATTATTAACCTGAATGGTACCGTGATCGGTGGTGACAATGACTTTGTAATTGCTGTTTGCCAACGCCTTAAAAAGACCATACGTGGAAGAATGGCGGAACCACGATAAAGTAAGCGAGCGATAAGCATCCTCACTGTGTGCCAATTCCCGAATCATTTTCGATTCAGTGCGGGCATGAGATAGCATATCAACAAAATTCAATATAGCCACATTCAGCTGATTAGAAGTTAACTGAGGTAATTTATCTATCAGTTTTTGCCCTGCATCGGTGTCAAATATTTTATGAAACGAAAAAGAATAATTTTTTCGGAACCGATGAAGCTGTGTTTTAATAAGTTCCTCTTCATTCATATTTTTACTTTCTTCTTCCTCCTCGCCGATCCACAGATCGGGAAACATCTCTTCTATTTGTAATGGCATTAAACCTGCAAATATTGCATTTCTGGCATATTGTGTGGCTGTAGGTAGAATGCTATAATAAATTTCTTCCGAGTCGAAACTATAAAACTCACTCAAAAGTTCTTTGATCAAACGCCATTGATCAAATCGGAAGTTATCAATAAGAATAAAAAAAACTTTCTCTCCTTGATCGAGCAATGGGAACACTCTTTTTTTGAAAAGATCAGGACTCAACAACGGACGGGATTCAGGATCATCAAACCATTTCTGATAATTACGTTTGATGAACTTGGCAAAAGCCGAGTTAGCTTCTGATTTTTGCATCAAGAGCAATTCGTCCATTTCGTTTTCAGCTTCTGAGAGTTCTAATTCCCAATAAACAAGACGCCGATAAACATCGATCCAATCAGCATGTGAAAATGAATCATTGATTTGCATACCAATTTTGTTAAAATCGGAACGATATCCAGAGGTGGTCAACTCACTGATTATTTCACGTTTATGAATATTTTTCTTTAGCGCAAGTAAAATTTGACTGGGATTAACGGGTTTAATCAGATAATCGGCAATTTTGTTTCCAATCGCCATTTCCATTAGATTTTCCGCTTCATTTTTAGTAATCATCACCACAGGCACCGAAGGATCAATCTCTTTTATTTCGACTAAGGTTTCCAATCCATTCTTTCCTGGCATGTTTTCATCCAAAAATATAATATCAAAATGTTCCTGATGACAACATTCAATGGCATCCGAGCCATTCGTAGCGGTGGTTATTTCATAACCTTTCTCCTCTAAAAAAATGACGTAAGGACGAAGCATGTCAATCTCATCATCCACCCATAAAATTTTATCTTTGTTAGTCATACGTTCCTTTTTATTGATTAGAAAGAATTTTGTTGATTACCATATGTTTTGAAGATAATCGATTTTAAAATACAGATCTTCGAAATTCAGCACATACAATGGCAGCAGCTGTGGCTACGTTCAACGATTCAGCAGTTAACGTTCCAACAGGGAAAGATGGAATTTTTAGCGCATGAGGGATACAAGATGCCACTTGTGGCGAAATACCATTTCCTTCACTCCCCAGCACTATTAACGCATTGGAAGGAAGCAACATTGAAAAAAGAGAATCGCCCTCAAGAAATGTTCCAAATACAGGTAAATGATCTTTGTTCTTTGAAATTAATTCAACTAAATCGACGTATGAAACATGTACCCTTCCTAATGACCCCATGGTAGCTTGTACCGTTTTGGGATTAAACACGTCAGCGCTATCAAATGAACAAAAAAGCTGACGAATGCCAAACCAATCTGCTAACCGAATAATTGTCCCAAGATTCCCTGGGTTTTGCACTCCATCAAGTGCCAAAAACAATCCGGAACCCAGTTGTTCAAAGGTTATTTCTTCATGTGATTTTTCAAAAACGGCCACCATTCCTTGAGTCGTTTTTTGTGCAGACGCTCTTTCCACCGATTGCAATGGAGCTTTGAGAAGTTGCGTTTGGTTATCTAGCTTCAGCGAATGCAATTGCCATTGTTCTTCAGTGGTCAACAACATTTTACACGAAAAATATGGCAACAATTCACCGATTGTTTTGTGGCCTTCCGCCACAAACAAAGCTTGCTCATCGCGATTTTTTTTTGCGAAAAGGCATGA
>JAJZHJ010000089.1 GCA_021804525.1 Bacteroidota bacterium
TTCTGGTGGAAGCTCATTTTATTGGTCGGAGCCACCTCTATCAGAAGAGGAATAATTACACAGTGTGAATTATGTACAAGAAAAGAAATTAGAAAAAGATTCATTATCGTTATGAAGAAAAGAAAAGGAATTTTTATCGCACTTTTAGCTTTCACTGCTTTACAAGGATGGTCGCAAGAAAAGCTCTCCTTGTCGCTTACTGATGCCCGTACGTATGCGCTGAAGTATAACCGAACGTTGACAAGTGCTGGTTTATCGTTGAAGCAAGCACAAAGTAGCATGTGGGAATCCATTTCAAAAGGATTGCCGCAAATATCCGTTACCGGATCGTATCAAAACTATTTGGGGGCAACTGCAAATTTTAACGGGATGAAACTCGCTTTTGGACAAGCGGGATCACTGGATGCTCAAGTCAATCAAATGGTTTTCAATGCAGGGTATTGGGTGGGTTTGAAGTTAGCCAAACTCAATGAACAGATGGCAGCAACAAATAAAAGAAAAACTGAGCAAGATGTTGTGCAGCAAGTTACTTCCTCCTATTATGCCATTTTGGTTGGCGAAAAATTAGGAACCTTGCTTCATCAGACCAGAAACAACCTGCAAGAAATTTTGGAGAAAACTAAATCTATGGTGCAGGCAGGCGCTGCCACTCAAACAGATGCTGATCAAATTGATGTACAAGTTGCTTCAACGGAAGACATGATTAAGTCGAATGAACGACAAGTGGAATTGGGATACAACATGTTGAGAATTCAGTTAGGTGTACATGCTAACACGCAGCTTGTGCTTACCGATTCTATTCCTGAGTTTGTGAATGATAATCAAATATATCCACTCTTATTACAACCATTTTCAGTTAAGGCTAATCCTTCTTTTTTGGTGTCCGAGAAGCAGGTGGAAATAGCCAAACAACAAGTGAGACAGACAAAGGCCTCCTGGTTACCAACTGTCTCGGCTGTTTACAGTTATACCTATAAATATATCAAGCCTCAATTTGACTTGAGTCCTAAAAATTATGTTGGGGTGCAGGCTTCGTGGCCGCTTTTTACTAGCGGTGGAACGTTGTCACAAATCCGTCAGGCCAAGTTACAGGTTGAAATGAATGCCAACAATCTGGCTGCTCTGTCCGATCAATTGAGTGTCCAAGATCAGCAAGCGCGTTTTAATCTAAAGAATGCTATGGACAATTTGAAGACTCAAACAAGAAGTTTAGACGTGGCACACCGTGTGTTTGCGGATATTATGCGAAAGCATGATCATGGTATGGCAAGTAGTTTGGATATAACCAACGCATCAAACAACATGATACAAGTTGAAACAAACTATGTAAATGCTATTTATAGTTTGCTGACAGCGCAAACACAAGTAGAATTATTGTTGAATAAATTTTAAATCGAACTCATACAGTCATTTTTTTTCGATATGAAACGAACATGGCAAAAAGAGTATAGTCAAACAAAAAAATGATTATCATTTGTCACGGAGTTCCAGTAGATATCTAAAATAAATTATAAACAGATGAATAAATTAATGCTTACAGCTTTGAGTGGACTGACTATTATTTCCCTGATAGGATGCTCCAAAGTAACACAAAAGAAAGAAGTGACCACGCAAATGGTTCGTGTGATCACATTAAAGAAACAAGAAATCAGCAGAACAATTGAATTCTCTTCGACGTTGGAAAGCAAAAAAGAAGTGGATCTTGTACCTGCCTCACCAGGTAAAATTGATCATATTTTGGTCAGAATTGGAGATCACGTCAGCAAAGGTCAGTTAGTGGTGCAAATGGATCCTACGCAATTGATCACAGCGAAGATTCAGTTTGAAAATTTGAAATCGGACATGAAACGCGTGGAAGCGCTTCGACAGTCAGGAACCATCACGCAACAATCGTTCGATCAGACAAAAGCTCAATACGATCTGAATAAAACAAATCTTCAATACATGGAGAAAAACGTGAATCTTCGATCGCCAATCAATGGTGTTGTGTCGGCCAAAAACTTTGAAGATCAGGAAATGTATTCCGGTTCTCCCAATGCACAGACAGGCAAAGTATCTATTGTGACAATAGTGGAAATGAATCCGCTCAAAGCCCTTGTTGATATCCCCGAATCCTATTTGCCGCAAATTAAATCAGGAATGCAAGTGACCGTCGCAACCGATGTATTTCCCAATAAAATATTTCCAGCCCATGTGGTGCGTATTTATCCAACCATTGACCAATCGACTCTTTCTGTAAAAGTGGAAATCGAAGTTCCTAATGCCGCCGAAATGTTACGTCCCGGTATGTTCTGCCGTGCAACAGTTGATTTTGGAAAAGCAGAAGCATTGGTGGTGCCTTATCAAGCCGTATTGAAAATGCAAGGTTCAAATGAGCGCTATGTATTTTTGGAAAAGAACGGAAAATCAGAACGGGTAGTCGTGACCTTAGGAAAACGATTTAATGATCAGACAGAGATTGTTTCCGATAGTATCGCGGAAGGAGATCACTTGATTGTTGTGGGCCAGAACCGTTTAATCGGCGGTGATTCTGTCACGGTAGTACATTGATTTTTCATTCTTTAGTAGAAATTTAAACATTGAAATGAAGTAATTATGAGTATATATAAATCAGCGGTAAACAATCCGATTACCACGATGATGATTTTTGTCGGTGTCATTGTGTTTGGATTGTATTCGCTTACCCGCCTGCCTATCGATTTTTATCCAAAGATGGATTTGCCCATGATTTCGGTTGTGACCACCTACTCAGGAGCCAATGCGTCGGATATTGAAACAAATATTACCAAACCACTCGAAGATGCACTGAATGGGATTCAGGGATTAAAAGAGTTGACTTCAACTTCAGAAGATAATCTATCCATTATCACGTTACAGTTTGAATGGGGTACCAACCTGGACGAGTCGATGAATGACATTCGGACTTCCATAGATCAGGTATATACTAATTTCCCTGATGGAGTGCAACGTCCTTCTGTGGTGAAGTTCAGCACAAGTATGATGCCTATCATCATGTACTCTATAACAGCCAAAGAAAGCTACCCGGGATTAGCAAAGCTAATCAACGAGAAGATTATCAATCCATTGAATCGGATTGACGGTATTGGTTCGGCGTCGATGATGGGAGCACCTCAAAGAACAATCTATGTGGACGTTGACAAAAATCGCTTGGAGGCTTATCATTTGAGTTTGGAGCAGATTGGCAACGCCATTGGCGCGAGAAATCTCAATACGCCCTCTGGAGACATTAAGATGGGAAGTTCGGACTATCAATTGCGAGTGCAAGGCCAGTTTCAAGAAAGCGACCAAATAAGAAACGTTGTGGTAGCGACCGTCAATGGCAGCCAGATTTTGGTACGCGACCTTGCTTCTGTGCGTGATACATTGCAAGATGCCACGATGGAGACGAAAGAAAACGGGAAGAATGGAATTCAGCTCATGGTGATGAAGCAATCAGGGGCCAATACTGTAGCAGTAGCCCGGGATGTGAAAGCTATGATGGCTCAGATTGAACCAACCTTACCATCGGATGTGAAAGTAAAAGAAGTCTTCGACTCTTCATCGTTCATCAAGGGGTCGGTTACAAATCTTTCTGATGCACTTCTTTTTGCCTTAATTTTTGTGGCTGGTGTAGTCTTCTTTTTCTTGGGACGTTGGCGTGCTACATTAATCATTATTTTGACAATCCCGATTTCGTTGATCACGGCATTGATTTATTTGGCATTAACAGGAAATTCGTTGAATATTATTTCTCTTTCATCGCTTTCTATTGCTATCGGGATGGTGGTGGACGATGCTATTGTGGTGTTGGAGAATATTACAAAGCATATTGAACGTGGCAGCAGTCCGCGCGAGGCTGCGATTTACGCTACCAATGAAGTTTGGTTGGCCGTGATTGTGACGACAATGGTTGTAGTAGCAGTATTTATGCCATTAACTTTTGTAACAGGTATCACTGGGGTAATGTTTAATCAATTAGGCTGGATTGTTTCAATCACGGTGGTAACTTCCACATTGGCAGCCATTACTATTACTCCGATGTTGTCGTCGCGTTTGCTACGCTTGCGCCCGAAGGAACAAAAATCGACAAAACGATTCAGTTATGACAACACAGTCGGGAAATGGCTTAATCAATTAGATCATTGGTACGAGAGAAAACTTCATTGGGCTTTGGGGCACAAAGTATGGGTGTTAGGTACTGCATTTGTAATATTTGCTATCTCATTGTTTTTGGCTCAATTTATTGGCACGGAGTATTTGCCTACTTCGGATCAAAGTCAATTGACGATTAAAGCAGAACTTGCTCCCGGTACACGCGTAGAAGTAACCTCACAAACGGCACGAAAGATTGAACAAATGCTTTCGAAAACTGTACCTGAAATAGAATTAATCACTACTTCGTCTGGAGCTAACGATCAAGGTGGTATTTCTGCTATTTTCAATGGATCGTCAGGAAGTAATATGATTAGCATGAACATTCGATTGAAGCCCATTACCAAGCGAAAACGATCTGATGCTCAAATTGCAGAGGCCATACGTCCCGAAATTGCCAAGCTACCTGAGATTGTGAATTATCAAGTCACTTCAGGAGGTATCTCGTTTGGCTCTTCTACTACTTTCGATATTGAAATTTACGGATACGATTTTGACGAAACCAATAAATTGGCGCAAGAAGTCAAGCATTCCGTTGAAGGGTTGCAAGGCGTTCGCGACGTTCAAATAAGCCGCAAAGATGATAAACCAGAATTGGAAGTGGCACTTGATCGTCAAAAATTGGCTTTGTATGGTTTGACTAACGCGGGTGTTTCGGCTGTGATTCACGATTGTGTGAATGGGCTAACGGCCAGTAAATTTCATGAAGAGGGCGATGAATACGATATCATTGTTCGTCTTAATGCTGATGAACGCAATTCAATCACGGCATTGCAAGAACTCTCCATTCCCACTCCACAAGGCAATAATGTCAAATTGAAGGAGTTGGGGACTGTGAAAGAATATTGGGCACCGCCTAATATTGATCACAAAGATAAACAACGTATTGTGACGGTCTCTATTACACCAGTGAATGTATCGTTAGGTACGCTTGCTAATGAGGTAAAAGGAAAAATTGCTAAGTTGAGCGTCCCATCGGATGTACAGATTGTTCTGGCAGGAATCTATAAAGATCAACAAGACTCTTTCAAGGATTTAGGATTGTTGCTCGTGTTGGTTGTTTTGTTGGTATTTATTGTTATGGCATCTCAGTTTGAGTCGTTCTCAAAACCTTTTGCTATCATGTTTTCCATTCCGTTTGCTTTCACGGGCGTTATTTTGGCACTACTGCTTACTGGAACGAAGCTGGGTATGATAGCCGCGTTAGGATCGGTATTGTTGGTTGGAATTGTGGTGAAGAATGGAATTGTGATGGTCGATTTTATCAACTTGTTACGAGATAGAGGCCTTCCATTGAATGAAGCCATTACCAAAGGTGGTCGTTCGCGTTTGCGCCCTGTGTTGATGACAGCGTCGGCTACGTTTCTCGGCATGCTGCCAATGGCAATGAGTGTGGGCGACGGTGCCGAAACCTGGACTCCAATGGGAATTACCGTAATTGGTGGATTGATTTTCTCAACAATCGTTACCTTAATGATTGTTCCGGTGATGTATGCTATTTTATCGCGACGCGGTGAACGCGACAAAGAAGGACTTGTGAGAAAACAATTCCATTTTATGGATGAGTTGTCAAAAGAAAAAGCGAAGGAATAAAGTTAGCAAAAATAGGCATACAGGAAACAAGCACGACGTTCTAACGAATTCCATGTGGCCTTAATATAAAAACAAATTCGTATGAAACGCGTCCCGTCTTGCGGGACGAGTTCCATACGACCTTAAAAACAAATTATTCACGTATGAAAGCAGTATATATTGTATTTAATCAAGCAAATACAGAACGGATAAAGTATATGCTCGATCGTTTATCTATTCGGGGATATAGTTGGTGGGCGGAAGTGCAAGGACAAGGATCGGTGGATGGCGAACCTCGTTTTGGGACACACACGTGGCCAGAAATGAACTCTGCCGTGCTAACGATGGTTCCTGAAGAGAAAGTGCAACAGCTGCTCGACACAGTAAAGAAAATCGATGATATCAATCACGAAATTGGTATTCGCGCCTTTGTATGGAATATTGAAGCATCCTATTGAGTGGTTTGTATTGAGAATCATATTGAAAACGGGATTGAAATTACATTCAATTCCGTTTTTTTAGTTTGTAATATGTTGATAAT
>JAJZHJ010000090.1 GCA_021804525.1 Bacteroidota bacterium
AATGAAGCAGCTGGAGGCATTAGAATTTGCTCATCCTGAATATACTGATCCAAACTCACCTTCTCAACGCGTTGGTAATGATCTAACTAAAGAATTTGCAAAAGTGACGCATCGTTACCCGATGCTTTCGCTGGGCAATACATACTCAGAAGGCGAAATTACTGATTTTTTCGATCGGGCAGCCCGTTTATTGAATGAACCGTTTGACATTGTGTGCGAATTGAAATTTGACGGTGTTTCCATTTCACTGCAATATGAAAATGGGAAACTCGTTCGTGCAGCGACAAGAGGAGATGGCGTGATAGGCGACGATGTGACGACAAACGTAAAAACAATCCGTTCCATTCCTTTGCAACTTTTGGGTGATGATTATCCTGAAAGTTTTGAAATACGTGGTGAAGTGTTGTTGCCGTGGAAAGTTTTCGATGCTATCAATCGCGAACGGGAAGAACAAGAAGAAGCGCTTTTCGCCAACCCACGCAATGCAGCTTCAGGAACCTTGAAACTGCAAAACCCAAGAGAGGTGGCTAAACGTCAATTGGATGGTTATTTCTATTATTTACTTGGGGAACAATTGCCCTCGGACGAACATTATGAAAACCTGCAAAAAACAAAAGCATGGGGATTCAAAGTTTCAGATGCCATACGAAAATGCCATTCATTAGCCGAAGTCTTTGATTTTATCCATTTCTGGGACAAAGAAAGAAACTCATTGCCCTTTGCAACGGATGGCATCGTTTTAAAAATAAATTCATTACAACAACAAGAACTTCTGGGATCGACTGCAAAATCACCCCGATGGGCAGTGGCATTTAAATACCAAGCCGAACAAGCAGTGACAACATTGCAAAATATCGAATTTCAGGTTGGAAGAACCGGTGTCGTCACTCCGGTAGCCAATCTTGAACCGGTGCTTCTGGCAGGTACGGTTGTCAAACGGGCAACTCTTCACAATGCCGACGTGATGGCTTCATTGCATTTACATCGCGGCGACCAGGTATTGATAGAAAAGGGAGGTGAAATCATTCCGAAGATTGTTTCTGTAGCCAAAACAAACAATCAGGAACCGGAAATTTCTTT
Organism: Bacteroidota bacterium; assembly: GCA_021804525.1. GTDB lineage: Bacteria > Bacteroidota > Bacteroidia > Bacteroidales > Paludibacteraceae > Microbacter. The sequence goes on from JAJZHJ010000090.1 coordinate 1,081, forward strand.
TATAAAAAACTGCCCATCTTGTGGCACATCCTTAGTGCGTGTTGAAGGAGAAGCCGGATTCTATTGTCCGAATGATGCCTCATGCGCTCCTCAAATCAAAGGGAAAATTGAACATTTCATCAGTCGCAAAGCAATGAATATCGACGGCATCGGCTCTGAAACAGTCGATCTGCTCTTTCAACAACAGTTGATTCACACTATTGCCGATCTTTACACATTGCAACCAAACCAACTAATACGATTAGAACGAGTAGGCGAAAAATCGGTTCAAAATATGATTGCGGCTATTGAAAAGTCCAAACAGGTGCCTTTTGAACGCGTGCTGTTTGCATTAGGCGTTCGCTATGTCGGGGAAAAAGTAGCAAAAGCACTGGCAAATGCTTTTAGAAACATGGATGCACTTACAAAAGCAACCACTTCCGAATTGGCATCAGTGGACGAGATTGGGGATAAAATTGCACAAAGCGTCGTAGCGTTTTTTGCCGATTCGAACAACTTACTGCTAGTGGAACAACTCAAACAAGCCGGATTACAATTTGCTATTGCAGATAATAAACTAACGCAAAAGAGCAACCGGTTAGCAGGGAAAACAATTGTAATAAGTGGCGTTTTTGCATATCACACTCGTGACGAATACAAATCATTGATCACACAACATGGTGGAAAAGAAGTCAGTGCAATATCAGCCAAAACATCTTTCTTACTGGCAGGCCAACAAGCCGGCCCTTCAAAAATCTCGAAAGCCAAATCGTTAGCCGTCCCAATAATAGAAGAATCTGAATTCCTTCAAATGATCGAAGAAATGTCGACAGAAATGTCTCCCAGACAACAAACCACGTTATTTTAAAATACCGAGCTGTCAATCCCTGATTTGATTGATAAGCATTGCGTTTGCCTTATAAAGTGTGTACCTTTGCAAAAATAAAATTCAATAGTATGAGACATCTGAATCGCCTATTTATGTTGGTTTGTGTTGCAATCTTTCTCACGCCGTCATGTCAAGCACAAACTTCGGACAACCTCAGCAAAACGATCTCAAACGCATTCAACACACAAAATATAGAGATGCTTTCGGGTTTTTTTACAGATGACGTTGAATTAACTTTGCCCAATAGGAATAGCAGTGAAAATAGAAATACAGTTAAAGCAATGTTATCCAACTTTATAACCCAAAAGCATATTTCAAATTTTGAGGTTCTACACCAGGGAGAACAGGGGAATCGCATGTTTATCATAGGTAAATTAATTTCTCCATCTGCATCATACCGCATTAATGTGTTTTTGAAAAATGACAGCGGTAATTTTCGCATCTATCAACTCAAAATTGAATAAATCCCATGAATAAACAATTAGAACAGCAAATTCTCGCTTGGCTACAAGAAGATATCGGAGATGGCGATCATACTTCACTGTCGTGTATTCCCGAAACTGCTGAAGGAAAATCACAACTGATTATCAAAGAAAAAGGAGTCCTGGCTGGCATTGAAGTAGCTAAAAAGATATTCTCTTCTTTCGACGACAAACTCAAGATGACCACTTTCTTGCAGGACGGACAAGAGGTAAATATGGGCGATGTGGCCTTTATAGTTGAAGGGAAAGTTTTATCCCTATTGCAAACGGAACGTGTGATGCTCAACGTCATGCAACGAATGAGCGGTATTGCCACCACTACACGTCATTACGCCAAACAATTGGAAGGATTGAAAACGAAAGTCCTCGATACGCGTAAAACAACACCAGGATTACGCCTCTTGGAAAAAGAAGCCGTACGCATAGGTGGTGGCGTCAATCATCGTATTGGCCTCTATGATATGATTCTCTTGAAAGATAACCATGTGGATTTTGCAGGTGGCATTCAGAAAGCCATTCTTGCTGCTCAAGACTACTTGACCAAACATGGAAAAACATTGAAAATAGAAATTGAAGTACGCAATTTCAAAGAAATTGAACAAGTGCTTGAAGTGGGAGGCGTTGATCGCATCATGTTCGATAACTTTTCCATCGAACAAACACGTAAAGGAGTGGCAATGATTAATGGACGCTACGAAACAGAATCATCAGGAGGTATTATATTTGAAACCCTTCGCGCTTACGCTGAATGCGGTGTCGATTACATCTCGGTGGGAGCACTAACCCATTCCGTCAAAAGCTTAGACATGAGCTTCAAAGCAATGAAATAGCATCGAGCTTCAATAGATTGATCATTTAGACATTTACAATACTCCATTTCAAATCTGCACCATCCCAGATTTCTGTTACTTATTGCCCATTGCCTTGTGATGGCATTTTCTAATTCATTCAGTCTTAACCGTTTTCTCCTTTATCCTTGTAGCTTCTATTGCTATTTCGCACGAATCCTCCATCTGGTAGCCAATAGGAACAGCCCAATCACACTAAGGAAATAGGTAACATCGCGACTATCAATCACACCACGACTCATGGCAGTGTAATGATTATTGATCCCCAAAGAAGCAATCGCCATTTGTCTTGCCCCCGAAAGCGATAAAGAAGCCAAAAGATCAAACCCAAAATAAAAAACAAATGAAAGGGTTACTGCCCATACAAATGCGGTAATTTGATTGTCACTCAATGATGAAGCAAAAAGTCCAATAGCCACATAAACAGATGCAAGTAAGAAGAGGCCAATGTATGATCCCCAAAATCCACCTACATCAATATTACCAATCGGATCAGCCATGTAGTAAACTGAGATAAAATAGACTACAGTTGGAAGCAAAGATACAACTACCAATAACATGCCGGCCAAATATTTTGACAACACAATGTTCCATTTAGTAATAGGACGAGTAAAAAGCAATTCAAGTGTACCTGACCGCTTTTCTTCCGCAAACAACCGCATCGTGATTGCCGGAATCAGAAAAAGATAAAGCCACGGCGCCAACGAAAACAAGCCATCCAATTGAGCATAGCCTGAATCAAGAATATTGTAATTACCGGGGAACACCCAAAGAAATAAACCGGTGAGTGTCAGGAAGACTCCTACTACCAGATACCCTATGGCAGAACTGAAGAAATTAGCAAATTCCTTTTTTAATAATACAACCATCGAATTCATATTGGCAATTCATTTGAACAACAAAGATAGCCTATTACTTGGAATTCACCATCCAAAAACAGGGAAAAGAGACCTTTCTGCTTGCTTTTGTTTTGCCAAAATCATCAAATAAATCAAAAATAAGTATCTTTGTGGTATAAGTTCTTGTCATATGAAGCGGACAACCCTTACACTGGTCTTACTCTCTTTTGTTGTCAACTGTTGGACGCAGCCAAGCAATTCTTCAGTCAACTTATCTATTTGGGATCCCTTTGCAACACTGCCGCTTTCCCGCCATCAGCCTGTATGGTTTTCGTTAGGATTACCCGAATCGAAAACAAGTTCATTACATGGTATCTCTTTCAATCTCTTTAATGGCATTGACTATGGTGAAATGAGCGGTATACAAATTGCAGGGGTTTACTCAAGAATTGACAGCACAGCCAAAGGATTTTCGTTTGCCGGTCTTTACAACATTCAACGAGGTTCATTTTCAGGCTTAGCCACAAGCGGACTGATGAATATCAACCGATGGAACCTTCACGGAATACAAGCATCTGCCATTCAAAACATTGAAATCACCGATTTAGAAGGAGTGCAAGTAGCAGGGTTTATGAATGTGATTGGAGGCATGCTCAAAGGGATGCAGATTGCAGCCGGATTTAATGTGGTAAACTCATCACATCCCTCTGTTCAGTTGGCAGGCATCGTCAATTTCGGACTGCATGACATACAAGGAGTACAAATGGCAGGGATAGCCAATTATGCAACTTCGTTATCCGGCGTACAAATTGGCATATTAAACTTTACACAACATTTACGAGGGGTGCAAATTGGCATAATCAATTATTCAGCCGACACCAATGCTGTCAAAATCGGATTAGTATCCGTTTCGCCACGGACACAAGTACGTCCTGTTTTGTATTGGAGCAATGCATCTACTTACAATGCTGGCATGCGGTTTATGAATCGCTTTACCTACTCAATAATCGGATTTGGAACACCATACGATCCGATACATTATGAGTCATCCGGCCTTCTTTTTTATCGTTTTGGAATTTATCATAAGATAAACCATGTCATTTTGAGTAGCGATTTAGGGATCAGCTACCTGTTATTCTTTTCCTCTTCTCATGGTGATAGCGGTCTTTCACGAGAGGCGAGAATGAATGTAGAATATGCTTTGCCAAAAGGAATATCACTTTTCGCATCCGGTGGTTATGCCGTCAGAAATTATTTTTTTGGCGATAGAGCCACACATTGGAACCCAATAGTAGAAATTGGTGTTATTTTGCCTAACATCCTACACAAAAAATAGTTGCAACATGTTACGAGGTGCCTGGTTTATTCTCTTTTGTAGCTTTATCGGATTTGGCTATGCACAAGTGCCTGACTCGGCAAAGTACCACCTGCCTTCGTACGAAGATAGCATTCAGCATAAGGTCGACGTACTTAAGAAAAAGCCACTTTTAGCCGCTGCTGAAGTCTTTGGCCTTAACATGTTGGTTTGGGGAGCTGATTACGTGAGCGGTCAGGAGTTTGCCAAAATTAGTTTATCTTCCATACACCAAAATCTCAAAGCCGGTTTTCTGTGGGACAACGACAACATGTCAACCAACCTCTTCTTGCACCCTTATGATGGGAGTTTATTGTTTACATCAGCACGTGCCAATGGAATGAATTTTTGGCAATCGCTCCCATTTTCAACCGGTGGCAGTTTAATGTGGGAACTTTTTATGGAAACACAACCACCCTCCACAAACGATTTTCTAGCAACAACCTTTGGAGGAGAGATGTTGGGGGAAATTCTTTTTCGTTTATCGAGTGCGGTACATAACGACAGCAAAGTGGGATCCGCTCGTGTGTTCAACGAATTGGCAGGCTTCGTCCTTGCTCCAATGGTCGAATTTAATCGGGTTATTTCAGGAGAGGCCTTTCGCGTGATTCATCACTCCTCCAATGAATTTCCACTATCGACACCAGTTCATTTTGAAGTGAATTGGGGCGGTCGCTTTATCTCGGAGCGTAGTCATCTGTTTCAAGGCAGTTACGGTCTTGCTTTCGGACTAAAGACAAACTATGGCGACCCTTTTG
>JAJZHJ010000091.1 GCA_021804525.1 Bacteroidota bacterium
TATTGTGGATAACAAGATTAAGTAATTTGATATTATTCTTCTCGTTTTTCACATATCCCTTTAGGGGTTTTTGCCCGTTTCGGTGTCTATTATATAGCATTGTAAACGAACTATTACTTATTTAAAAAAGTGAACACGGGAATATTACAACTTCTTTATAAAATACTTTTGACACTTTAACTGACTGTACTCAAAGATATTTCTGTCTAACATAAAATCAAACTCATGAAAATAATGACATCAAAACTTTTTATCATTGTTGGCTTCGTTTATGCAATGTTGATGCCCAATATGGCGAAAGCATCCGTGACCTCTTATGTCAAAGAGCCCGACGGGGTATTATTTAAGCTGGACAAGGGGATGCTGAAGGTGAAAATTTGCAAGGACAACATCGTCGAGGTAAAATATACGGTATTGCCGGAATTTCTTTCAAGACCATCGTTGGTGGTAACTAATCAATGGGAAACACCCCCAACATTTTCCGTTACCGGAACCAACAGCGAATTTCTCATTACCACCGCAACCCTCAAAATTAAAGTCAGCAAGCTTACCAACGGCATAACGTTTGCCGATTTGAACGGGAAAACGATACTTGCCGAAGCTGGAGCCAAAGGTACCACCATGACAAAAGATACCGTGGCAGGTATTCCGACATACACATGCAGCACAGCGTTCGATTCTCCTACCGACGAAGCTTTATTCGGTTTGGGATGCCATCCGGAGGACACGCTTTCCATCAATTACAAAGGGCGCAACCAGGATATGGCAATCCGCTACATGACCGGAGCTATTCCCGTTCTTCTGTCAAATAAGGGGTATGGGCTGATGTGGGACAATTACGCCGCATCCAGATTTTACGGTGCCAAAGCCAACAATACCCAATACCAATATGTGTCGGAAAGCGGGAAAATGGTTGATTACTACTTCATGTACGGTCCAAGTTTCGATCGTATCATTGCATCTTACCGGGAAGCGACAGGCGAGGCACCGATGTTTCCCAAATGGTCGTTTGGTCTTTTTCAGTCGCAAGACCGGTATAAAAGTCAGGCAGAGATTTTATCGGTAAAAGACAACTATCGCAACAATAAAATTCCGGTTGATTGTATCGTGCAGGACTGGTATTACTGGGAGCCCGATGTGATTGGATCTCATGTGATGTGGCCGGCCAGATACCCCAACCCTAAAGAGATGATAAATGAATTGCATCAAGCCCACATTCATGCCATGATATCGATATGGCCTGTTTTTGCCAAAGGCACGGCAGATTACAATGCCATGTTGCAAGCAGGCAATCTGACCACGATTACATGGGACAATGTTATGACACATACATTCGACAACTATTACGATCCATACAGTCAAAAATCCCGCTTGATGTACTGGCAGCAAGCCAATGACAGCCTCATGTCACGCGACGGATGGGATGCGTGGTGGGCCGACCAATGTGAACCGGACAATGGGAATTTGCTGGATGCAAGGAAACAATGCGATTTCTCCATTGGTAAAGGGATCGATTATTTCAATACCTATTCGTTGATGCATACCAAAGGCATCTATGATAACTGGCGCAGAGATATTCCCAACAAACGGGTTTTTATTCTTGCCCGTCAGGCCTTTGCGGGACAACAACGCAATGCCGCCACTCTTTGGTCATCAGATGTAACCTGTACGTGGCGGGCATTCAAAAGTCAGGTGCCACAGGGAATCAATGCCTGTACCTCGGGGATACCTTACTGGACATCCGATATTGGCGGTTACCACTTAAATTGGGCAGCCCCCGATTGGTCAACCCCTGCCAACCGTGAATTATTCACCCGTTGGTTTCAATTTGGCACGTTTTGTCCCATCTTCCGGATTCACGGCAAAGGAGAAAGAGCTTTATTCTCTAACAATTGGGATGCAAAAACAAAAGCCATCCTGTTGAATTACGATAACCTGCGCTATCGATTGATGCCTTACATCTATTCGCTTTCGTGGAAAGTGACTCATCAGGGCTACACCATCATGCGCTCGCTGGCCTTTGATTTCAGGAACGATACCACTGTCTATTCCATTCCTGATGAATACATGTTTGGTTCTGCATTCCTGGTAAGTCCTGTCACGCACAGCATGATCAGTCAGGGAAACGGCAACAACATTCAAGACACCCGGAAAGTATATTTACCACAATCAGCCACCTGGTATGATTTCTGGACAGGGAAAACGTACAAGGGTGGACAAACCATTGATGCCAAAGCGCCAATTGAAACCTTGCCGCTTTTCATAAAAGCCGGTTCTATTGTTCCCATGGGGCCATTTCTGCAATATGCCACCGAAAAGCCCGCTAATCCGCTTGAACTTCGCATATATCGGGGCGGCAACGGTAGCTTCACCCTTTATGAAGATGAAAACAACACTTACGATTACGAAAAAGGGGTTTATTCCACCATTTCTTTCAAATGGGACAATGCCAAACGAGAATTGATCATCGGCAAGCGTGAAGGCAGTTTTCCGGGGATGTTGAAAGAAAGAACCTTCCACATTATCATCGTGAGTCCAACAAAAGGGACAGGCATTGCAATAACCAAAAGTCCCGATAAAACGGTTCAATACGACGGAAATGAGAAAATAATTAAATTGTAAGTGATCATGAAAAGAAAACATTCCCGGTTTTTCCTAACCTTGGCCTCAATAATGGTTGTTCTGATGCTTGGATTCTTAGTGAGTTCGTTCACAAAAGTAGATGCTAAAACAATTAAAGATAAAGTATCAATACTAAGATCAACCAAAACACCGATTGAAAAATATGGTCAACTATCTGTTTCAGGCAGGTATATGAAGGATAAAAATGGGAATGATATTGTTCTACACGGTCAGGGCTTTGGATGGAGCACATGGTGGCCCCAGTATTGGAATGCAAAAGTCGTGGCGTGGTTAGCATCTGACTGGAAAGTTGATGTGGTAAGAGCTTCGATGGGAATTGATACGCATCCCGGCTATTTGAACGATTCAACCACGCAAGTCAATCTATTGAGAACCGTAGTCGATGCAGCAATCAAAGATGGAATTTATGTGTTGATCGATTGGCATTGTGAAGCGTTTCATCAGGCAGAAGCTGTCGCATTTTTCAAAAAAATGGCGCAAATATATGGTAAATATCCCAACATAATTTACGAAATTATCAACGAACCGAATAACACCCAAACGTGGCCGGAAGTTAAAAACTACGCTAATGCAATAATTCCTGCCATCCGGCAATATGACAAAAGAAATATTATTGTTGTTGGCTGTCCTTTTTGGGATCAAAAAATTCGTGAAGTTGCCGATTCTCCTTTAACAGGCTATTCAAATATTATGTACACGGTGCATTTTTATGCTGCAACACACGGGCAATGGCTGCGAGACGATTGCACCTATGCATTAAACAAAGGGGTTCCCATCTTTATTACTGAATGCAACGGGTCGGAAGCATCCGGTAGCGGGCATTTCGATTATCAGCAGTGGAATGCTTGGTGGAAGTTTTGCGATGACAACAAGATCAGTTGGATAAATTGGTCGGTTTCTGCCAAACCGGGCGAATTATGCTCTATACTGAAACCTGGGGCACCTGCAAAAGGAGACTGGGAAAAGTCACAATTGACAGAATCAGGAATTTATGTGCGCAATAAACTAAGAAGTTACAGCAACAAAAGATAACTTTTTATCGGAAATAACAGGCCGATATCATTAAATTATAAACTAAATGCAACTCAAAATCATTTCTTTATTTGTCGGAGGATTCATGATTGCCGGGGTTTTCACCCATGCAGCTCCGATTGATCCCCATGCAACGAAAGCCACTCAAGCACTTTACGCTAATTTGAAAAAAATCACGCAAAAAGGGATCATGTTTGGCCATCAAGACGATGCCCTTTATGGTGTTGGATGGAAATATGATTGGAATCGCTCTGACATCAAAAGTGTGTGCGGCGATTATCCGGCTGTTTTCGGTTGGGAATTAGGACATTTAGAACTTGGTCACTCCAATTCGCTCGATTCGGTTAATTTTGACACGCTTCGCTCACGCATCAAAGAAGTTTATCGTCGAGGTGCTGTGAACACGATTAGTTGGCATCTCAATAATCCGCTTGGAGGAACTGCCTGGGATGCAAAAACGACTACAGCTGTTGAAAGTGTTCTGCCGGGAGGTGCTAAACATGCCATGTTCAACGAATGGTTAAATCGATTGGCTCATTTCTTTCTTAGTTTACGTGACGATCATGGAAAATTAATTCCTATCATGTTTCGACCATATCACGAAATGACCGGCGGATGGTTCTGGTGGGGGAATCAACAATGCACAACAAAACAATATGTTGAGCTTTGGCGTTATACAGTCAATTATTTGGAAAAGAAAGGGGTGCACAATCTTTTGTATATCTATTCACCAACGGATGTTCCTACTTCGCAAGCTTATTTTGAGCGCTATCCTGGCGATAAGTATGTTGATATATTGGGCGTTGACATTTACCAGGATAAAGGTGAAAATACTTCAGAAAGATACATTGCCGATGCGCGACGTAGTTTGTCATTCATGGTTCAAGCAGCTTCCCAACGTCATAAAGTGGCAGTTTTTAGCGAAACAGGAATATACAATGTTAGCATAAACGATTGGTGGACAAATGAATTATGGAAAGCCATTAAAAACATTCCAATTGCCTACGTTTTAGTTTGGAGGAATGCTTGCGATGGGCCAACGCAATTTTTCGCACCTTATCCGGGACAAGGAAGCGCACAAGATTTTAAAGCATTTAAAAAGAATCCGAAAATGATATTCGAAAATCAATTGCCAGGCATGTATCAATAAAAGAATTACATAAGCCAAAAACCATATCAACTTATTACATATCTCATTATGATCAATCTTAATAAAAGAATTCAGGAATTATTTCAACATCACGAATCACTCCTTTTGCGTCAAAACGAACCTCAATGCGGTAACGGTATTTTTCAGCGGTATAAATTTCCGGTATTAACATCTGCGCACACACCACTTACCTGGCGATATGACTTAAATACTGAAACAAATCCTTTCCTGATGGAACGCATTATGATCAATGGAGTTTTCAATGCAGGGGCAATAAAATTAAACGGGAAATATTATCTCGTAGCAAGGGTGGAAGGTGCCGACCGTAAATCGTTTTTTGCTGTCGCCGAAAGCCCCAATGGAGTGGATAATTTCCGCTTTTGGAATAATCCGGTTACTATGCCCGAAACCGATGAGCCGGATGTCAATATCTATGATATGAGACTCACGGCACATGAAGATGGTTGGATATACGGTGTTTTTTGTTCGGAACGTAAAGACCCCAACGCTCACAAAGGAGATCTCTCTTCCGCTTTGGCGACAGCGGCCATTTCACGAACCAAAGATTTGATCACATGGGAACGATTGCCCGATCTGAAATCAAAAAGTCAACAACGAAACGTGGTGCTGCATCCCGAATTTATCAACGGGAAATATGCTCTTTACACACGTCCGCAGGACAGCTTTATTGATGCAGGTTCTGGTGGCGGCATCGGGTGGGCGTTAATTGACGATATTGAACACGCCGTCATAACACACGAGGCAATTCTCGATTCCCGTCATTATCATACGGTGAAAGAGTTGAAAAACGGTGAGGGACCTCATCCCATCAAAACAAAACAAGGGTGGGTACATCTTGCTCATGGCGTCCGTCCATGCGCTGCCGGACTTCGATATGTTTTATATATGTACATGACTGATTTGGAAGATCCTTCCAAATTAATAGCATCACCGGGTGGTTATTTCATGGCGCCTGAAGGCGAGGAACGAATCGGTGATGTTTACAATGTACTCTTTTCCAACGGATGGATTGCCGACGATGATGGTACAGTGTTTATCTATTATGCCTCTTCGGATACACGCATGCATGTGGCTGTTTCAACAGTCGACAAGTTGGTGGACTATTGTCTGAATACTCCTGCTGATGGATTTCGTTCTACAACATCAGTCAGAACAATTCAAGCACTTATTGAGCGAAACAAACCCTTCATTCCATCAATGGAAGAGGCGGTAGATTCTTTGTAAATTTCAACAGATAGGATCATTATTTAAAATGTAAATCAATAAAAGCACAACTATCTTTGCGATAAGAAATGAAGTGCTAATGCCAATCAACACACTTTTTATGACAGCAATCAAGTTAAAAGAAAAAATCGGTTACGGATTCGGAGACTTT
>JAJZHJ010000092.1 GCA_021804525.1 Bacteroidota bacterium
GTTGCTCACACCGGGGCATCTTCTCCTGTGAAATCTCCATCAGTTGAGACACATAAAGTGCTTGTGCCGGCAGTTGTGAAGGTTTCTCAATCCGTTCAACCGGATTCCGTTCATCCAACTATTGCTACTGCGACAAAGGTAGATAATCCAACATGGAAACCTGTAATAAATCAGCTAAATGCACTTGGAAATAGTTCAGGAACGAACGAGTCGCACGATTCTTTCTGGCTGATTTTCTTAAAAGGATTTCTGGGTGGTTTGCTGGCTCTGTTCACACCTTGCGTGTGGCCAATCATTCCATTGACGGTGAGTTTCTTTCTAAAACGTTCGGCAAATAAACAAAAAGCTAAGCGTGATGCGGGATTATATGGGTTGTCCATCATTGCTATTTATTTAGTGTTAGGCGTTTTGATTACTCTGATTTTTGGAGCAAGTGCTTTGAATAGTCTTTCAACGAATGCTTTTTTTAATCTTTTCTTCTTCGGGCTGCTGATTTTGTTTGCCATCTCTTTCTTTGGTGCTTTCGAGTTGACATTGCCGGCTTCGTGGACTACCAAATTAGATAATAAAGCAGAATCAACTTCGGGCATTGTAAGTATTTTGTTGATGGCATTTACGTTGGCATTGGTTTCGTTTTCTTGCACAGGACCAATCATTGGTACGCTTCTAGTCGATGTAGCCGTTAATGGATCGTATCTTGGGCCTGCCATTGGAATGTTTGGATTTGCACTGGCATTGGCTGTCCCATTCATGCTTTTTGCTATGTTTCCGATGTGGCTCAAATCGATGCCTAAATCAGGTGGTTGGCTTAATTCGGTAAAGGTGGTGTTGGGTTTTCTGGAGTTAGCCTTAGCGTTGAAATTCTTTTCGGTTGCTGATTTAGCATATGGTTGGAGACTCCTCGATCGTGAAGTCTTCCTTGTTCTTTGGATCACTATTTTCACGTTATTAGGTTTTTATTTATTGGGGAAAATCAAATTTGCTCACGATAGTGATGTGAAGCATGTTTCTGTAATCCGGCTCTTTTTGTCGATTGTTGCTTTTGCTTTTGCGTTATATATGGTACCTGGTTTGTGGGGTGCTCCGTTGAAAGCGATTAGCGCCTTTGCCCCGCCACTCTATACACAAGATTTTAATTTAAATCCTCAGTCGGAACATACGGTTTATAACGATTACGACAAGGCATTAGAAGCCGCCACTTTGCAAGATAAACCGTTGTTGATTGATTTTACCGGTTTTGGTTGTGTAAATTGCCGTAAAATGGAAGCTTCCGTCTGGACTGATCCCAAAGTGAAGCAATTGATGAATGAGCGATTTATTGTCGTTTCGCTTTATGTGGACGATAAAGCATCGCTTCCTCAACCGATAGAAGTGACTGAGAATGGACGCACTTCACTGTTAACAACTGTAGGCGACAAATGGAGCTATTTCCAGCGATCTAAATTCGGTGCGAATGCACAACCTTTTTATGTTATTGTTGATGCCCAAGGTAACCCTCTTACTGGATCATTTTCGTTTACCGAGGAACCTGAAAAGTTTGTAGAATTCTTAAAAGCAGGACTGAAACATAATATGCAATAGTATATAAAGTTATGGAGGTTTATGATTGCAGTATCCTGTTTTTGTTGTTTTCTTCTTCTGTTGCCTAATCAAGGAATAAAACTTCATGTACAAATTGCTCCAGTCAAACGGTTTGGTCTATTTTAGATGCTTTTTCAAAAATGGTACTTGTTTTGTAGAAAAGCAATGATAAATTTTGATTTTCAAAGATCGCCAATTATCTTTGTGAAACTTTTTAATCATTTCTGATTGAAAGTATTCATTCTTAGGCTTTAATTTGCGAGAATTACAGCTATTCATTTAAATCATTTATTACATGGGAACACTTGATTTATCGATTATTGATTGGTCGCGTGCGCAATTTGCAGTCACGGCATTATACCATTGGCTTTCGGTTCCGCTCACATTAAGCCTTGGTTTCATCATGGCGGTAATGGAGACGCTCTATTATCGTACTGGAAATGAAGAGTGGAAACGAATGACTAAGTTTTGGATGCATTTGTTTGCCGCCAATTTTGTGCTTGGCATTGCTGGTGGTATTATTCTTGAATTTCAGTTTGGTACCAATTGGTCGAACTACAGTTGGTTGGTGGGCGATATCTTTGGTGCTCCATTGGCCATCGAAGGAATTATGGCATTCTTTTTAGAGTCCACTTTCTTTGTGGTGATGATTTTTGGCTGGAATAAAACTAGCAAGGGATTCCATTTGGTCTCCACATGGTTAACATGGGTTGGAGCTACTCTTTCAGCTTTGTGGATTTTGGTCGCCAATGCATGGATGCAATATCCCACTGGAACCTTTTTCAATATTGATACGGTGCGTAACGAAATGACCAGCTTCTCGGCTGTGTTGTTTTCTCCGGTAGCCATGTCTAAATTCTTTCACACTGTGACTTCGTCATGGATTGTAGGTGCCGCATTCGTGATTGGTGTCAGTTCATGGTATTTATTGAAGAAACGTAATATCGAATTTTCTCACAAAAGTATTCTCATAGCTTCTGTCTTTGGGTTAGCCGGTATTTTGTTGACAATCTTCACCGGCGATTCGTCCGCGTATCAAGTGGCTCAAAAACAACCAATGAAGTTGGCTGCCATGGAAGGACTTTATCATGGCAAAAATGGTACTAGTCTTATTGCTTTTGGTGTGTTGAATCCTGAAAAAAAAGTATATAACGATTCGATACCTCCGTTCCTTTTCAAAATGTCCATTCCTGATGGCCTTTCGTGGTTGGCGTATCATCATTTACATGCTTTTGTGCCAGGTGTTCAGGATCTGTTAGATGGAAGCTATTTGTTGACTATGGCTAATGGAGAACAGATTAAACCATTGACAACCGATGAGAAATTGACTTTTGGTCGCATGTCGCATCAGGCTATGATCGATTATCGCCTGGCTAAAAAGGATAAAAACGATTCGTTGATGTCGGTTAACAGAGCGATTTTCGATGCCACCTCTCCTTATTTCGGCTATGGGTATGTGAAAACAAAAACGCAATTGGTTCCCAACGTGCCGCTTACATTCTATGCATTTCATTTTATGGTTATTTTTGGTGGCTTCTTCTTGCTCTTTTTCGCTCTTTTGCTCTATTTCCGCCGAAAGATTCAAAATATGAAATGGCTTTTGTGGTTGGGGATTTTCTCTATTCCGCTGGCTTATTTAACCTCTTTTTCGGGATGGATTGTTGCCGAAGTCGGTAGGCAGCCCTGGGCTATTCAGGATTTGTTGCCAACTTTTGCGGCTGTTTCCAATGTGCCGGTTAGCTCCATCAAAACAACGCTGACCATTTTTGTGCTCATTTATACTGTTTTTTTTATTACTATTGTTGGTGTCATGACCCGCGAAATCCGCAAAGGGCCTGAAAGCATCAAATAAGGTAGGGTAGGAGCTTGTGTTTAATTGTCTGACTTATAATAAGTAAAAAATAAATACGATGGATTACGCATTTTTTCAAGCCTATTGGTGGTTTTTGGTATCGTTACTCGGGGCATTGCTGGTGTTCTTGTTCTTTGTGCAAGGAGGTCAGACATTGCTCTATACTATTGGTAAAACCGAGCAAGAACGTACCATGTTGGTCAACTCGTTGGGACGTAAATGGGATATCACTTTCACTACGTTGGTGACATTTGGCGGTGCAGCGTTTGCTTCTTTTCCACTGTTTTATGCAACCAGCTTTGGTGGTGCATACTGGCCGTGGATGTTGCTCCTTGTGTGTTTTGTGTTGCAAGCGGTGTCGTACGAATGGCGAACAAAAGCCGGTAATATTTTTGGGCATAAAATGTTTGAAACCTTTCTGTTTATTAATGGTTTCGGCGGATTAATCCTGTTTGGCATTGCCGTCGGAACGTTTTTCACTGGGAGTGATTTCACGGTTAATAAAGGTGATTTGACGCAATTGGCAATGCCGGTCATTTCTACATGGCACACACCGTGGCATGGATTAGAAGCGGTATTGAATGTACGCAACTTGTTGCTTGGCTTTTCTATCTTTTTCTTAGCACGGGTTTTAGGCAGCCTCTATTTTATCAATAATATAGCCGACGATATGATTGTGAAACGCTCACGAAAGCAGGTTTTGCGCGATGCCATTGCTTTTCTGGTTATGTTTCTCCCGTTTCTTGTATGGACGTTCTTTAGTCAAGGATTTGCTGTGCAGCCTGATAGTGGTGTTGTCTTTTTAGAAAAAGGCAAATACTTTTTCAATTTCATTCAGATGCCGTTGGTTGGATTGCTCTTCTTGGTGGGCGTGGTGTCGTTGCTTTATGGCATCTTTTTGGGCGCTTTCTCAAAATCGAGCACCAAAGGAATCTGGTTTGCCGGTATTGGCTCAGTTCTAGCTGTGTTGACGCTGTTGCTGAACATCGGCTACAATAACACCTCGTTTTACCCTTCCATCTACGATCTGCAGAGTTCATTGACCATATTCAACAGTTCTTCTAGCTTCTTCACGCTAAAAGTGATGAGCGTTGTTTCGTTGCTTATTCCATTTGTGTTGGCTTACATTGTTTATGTTTGGCGGGTGATGGACAAAAAGCAAATAGACAAAGCAGAAATGGATGAAGATAACGTAAAATACTGATTTATTCAAACGTTTGAGAATGAGATTCTAAATGGCGCCTTCGCTAAATAAAACAATCCTCTGCTAGATACAATCAATCAAAATCGAACATTAAAACGGGTGATTATTAATTGCGAAAACCAGGCGCCATGTGCGTGCTCCATACCTGGGGACAGAACCTGAGTTTGCATCCCCACATCCATTGCATTGTTCCTGCCGTGGGCATTACGCCCCGTGGCGAGATTAAACATATTGGCAACCAAGCTAAATGCCTCTATCCGGTACGTATGCTCAGCACCTGTTTCTGGGTAAACTCCTTGAACATCTCAAACAAAACCTCAAAAAGAAAAATCTGTTCACCGTTCACCAATAGACTATTGATCGCTGTATGCCACGACCTGGTGGTTTACGGAGAACCTTCACTGGGCAATGCTTAGCAAGTAGTGAATTATCTGGGACAATACACCCATCCGGTAGCCATTACGAACTCGCGTATCAAAAACATGGACAGCAATGGTGTTACTTTCTCTTACAAGGATTACTCGGACAATGCCAATCAGAACTCATGACCCTCTCGGGAGTGGAGTTTCTCAGGCGCTTTGCTATGCACATCCTGCTCCGTGGCTTTGTAAAGATACGTTACGTTGGCATTCTCACCAGTGCTTACAGGGAGCAAGTCAAATCTCTGAAAAGTAACCGGATATCTTCCAACTGACTGAAACCCGTCAGCAGCGTACAATTCGTCTCACTGGATTTGATCCCTGCAAATGCCCACGCTGTAAAACAGGAACCTTACATCCTGTAGAGCTTTTGCCCCGTATCCGTTCGCCTGACGATGTGTTTTATCCACGAACAACGCACCGTACTCTGTAATTTATGCCTCTAAAAGCCCTGTTAGCGAATAGTGACGGCTATTGTTTTGCCTATGCTGTAGCAAAAACCGCTGTTTTTGCTGTTTTTAGTATCTTTTTTAGCTGTATTCTTGTAGAAATTCTACTGCTGACAGCTCTCTTTTTCTTTTTTCTGTCTTTTCCATACTGCGACAACTCAACAAAACAGGTCGCTTTCTCCATAACTAATTTTCTTCTCCACGTTCGTTGAATCAAGCACCTGCAAACGGGAATACGGTTCAACCGACGCTTCCTTGCTGGGTCGTTCCGACCGCAGGAAGCCTAAGTATTAGGGGCATACTTTTTTTCTTTTGTCCAAAATTTGAATTGAAACCAACTTCAATTAGGTCGCCAACTTTTAAGTCCGCCCTTGTCCCATGAAGAAAAGTCTGAGAAAAAGCAGTTGGACTTAGTCCTTTTAATTTGTTGTCGTCTTTGTTGTTTTTTATAGTCATAACTGATATTTAATTGTCTTCACTTTTGAGATTTAGTCAGTAGAAATGACCACTTCTATTGTCATTTTTCTTTTTTTACAATAACCGCTAAATGCACTTCAGCCGCCAATGAACATAGACGTGTGTTACCGGTTAGTATTTTTCTTTTTTTCAATCAGTTCGCTTGGAGTTAACCCAAATAGTTTTTTGAAAGCAAATGAGAAATGTGATAAAGCTTCAAATCCCAAATCAAGATAAATTTCGGCTG
>JAJZHJ010000093.1 GCA_021804525.1 Bacteroidota bacterium
TTTCATTAACTTTTTAATAATTTGCCAATTAGGCATTCGAAATTCCTTCCATTCTGTAACCAGCATCAATACATCCGCATCATTGACTGTGTCATAAATATCAGTCGAGAAGTAAATTAATTGTTGTTCATCTTCATTAAATTCTTGATTTATAATTAATTGAGCTTTTTTGGTAGCAATCGGATCGAACACTTTTACATGGCAACCCGCTTGCACGAGCTTTCGAATAAGCACTAAAGCAGGAGCTTCGCGCACATCGTCGGTATTAGGTTTAAACGAAAGTCCCCACATGGCAACCACTTTCTTTCTCAATTCATCGGGATTAAGTAGAGCGGTAAATTTATCGAACAAAATGGATTTTTGTCGCTCGTTGACTGCATCAACAGACTCTAAAATATTCATTGAACTACCATGTTTATGAGCCGTTTGAATTAATGCACGAACATCTTTCGGGAAACAGGAACCTCCATAACCAATGCCGGAATAGAGAAATTTCGTTCCAATACGACTATCTGTGCTAATACCTTTTCGAACCATATTAATGTCGGCTCCAACCTTTTCGCACAAATTGGCAATTTCATTCATAAAACTTATTCGCGTAGCTAACATAGCATTAGCAGCATACTTTGTCAATTCTGCCGAAGGAATATCCATGAAAATGACACGAAAATTATTCAATAAAAATGGTCGATATAGTTGCGTCATCAACTTTTGTGCTTGTTCCGATTCAATTCCAACAACCACTCTGTCAGGACTCATAAAATCACTAATGGCATCGCCTTCTTTGAGAAACTCAGGATTTGAAGCAACATCAAAAGAAATCTTTACATCGCGTTTATTCAATTCTTCTTGAATAATTGATTTTACCTTTTGAGCCGTACCAACTGGTACCGTACTTTTTGTAACTACTAAAACATAGTGTGACAAGTGCTTCCCGATAGTTTGGGCTACTTCAAAAACATAATGCATGTCAGCGCTTCCATCTTCCCCTGGGGGCGTTCCAACAGCGCTAAAAACTACTTCTACATTGTCTAATACTGAAAGTAAAGAAGACGTGAAATGAAGCCGATTCGCTTTCATGTTGCGGACAACCATTTCTTCAAGTCCCGGCTCAAAAATAGGAATTACTCCTTTCTTTAATTGTTCAATTTTTGTTTCATCAATATCAACACATGTTACTTGTACGCCCATTTCAGCAAAACAAGCACCTGTGACAAGACCTACATAGCCAGTTCCAATAATTGCAATATTCATGTTTTAAATTTTATTTGTATGTTTTTTATGTAACTTATCAAGAGGTTATTCTGCAATAGCAAAAATATAGTTTTCGATTATTCCTCGTAATAATCTTTAGTATAATCTTTCCCGGCTTTTTTTCTCCCGTAATAACCATATCCATAGCGATGGTATCCATAATGGTATCCATATCCTGATTTAGAAGTATCTAAATCGTTCAATACAATACCGATATGATGTACTCCGTCCATTTTCAATTGTCGGATAACAGTTTTAAAAAACTTCTTATCTGTTTTTTTACTTCGTGCCAAATAGATCACAGTATCTGCTAATGACATAAGTGGATATGCATCAGCCACGATTCCAACAGGACTTGTATCAATAATAATATATTTATATGTTTGCTTTAGTTGATCTATCAAGTCAAGTAACTTATGCGATCGAATCAATTCTCCTGGATTGGGAGGAACACTACCAGAAAGCAATAAATCGAAATTGAAGTCAGAAGTTGGATGAATAGTAGCTTCTTCTAAGGTTAATTCATCGAGTAAAACATTGGTTATACCTGCTTTTTTTTCTAAATTCAAAGAAGCCGCCAATGAAGGTTTTCGAAGATCTAATCCCACTAAAATGGTTTTTTCTCGGGTCATAGCACATATTGCAGCATAGTTTAGACTGAAATGGCTTTTACCGTCACCAGATTCAGTAGATGTGACAACCACACAAGCAGCATCATTTTTTTGTGCCACAAAATTTACCCGTGTTCTGATAATCCGATAAGCTTCTGCAACGGATGATTTTGGATGTTGTATCACTGAAATTGTTGTAGCATTGATAACATGTGGGATATTGCCAAGATATGGAAAAGCAGTCATCTTTTCAATATCGCGTTTATCTATGATCTTGAGTTTCAGGAATTCTTTCATTATGATGATCAACAACGGGATCAACAATCCTATAACAATAGCCATCATCATACTGCGTGACTTTTCCCCTCCATTAGTTACCGATATCATTCTTGCCCGCTCCAAGATTGTGTTATCGGGAACATTAGACGCTTGTTGAATTTGTGCTTCGGCTCTTTTTTGCAGTAAATAAGTATAATAAGCATCGTTCATTTTGTATTGACGCTCAAAATTGCTCATTTTATTTTCGATTTCAGGTAAGGATTCTAATTGTGTTGTTGCTTTTTGTGCTTGATTATCAATATTTTGTTTTTCTATTTCAAAACCAGCCTGTACATTTTTTAAAGCATCTTCCATCGCATGCCGAATACGCGTCAACTCATCCGTATATTTTTCATAAAATGGATTTTGTGGCGTTGTTTGACTCAGTTTTATTTGAGCATCATTGAACTGATTTAATAATTCAACCAAAATAGGATCAACGACACCTAAGCTGGATGGTGTCATAATCTGATCCTTATTGAGATTTCGTTTAATATAGTTTTCTAAATAATGCAAATAGGTTTCTTTTAGTTGGAACTCTAAGCGTTTTTCTTCATACGATGTCAAATGCCCCATTAAAGTACTGGAATAGGTACTCATATCGAATACTTGAGATGTTTTCCTGTAATCTTGTAATTTATCTTCAGAAAGATGTAACGAATCGGATATTTGGTCTAATTGACTGTTTATAAAATCAATAGTCCTGCTTGCTTCTTCATTTTTACGCTGTAAGTTATCAATTAAAAATTCATCACATAATACGTTCAAAAAATCAATATCTCGCTGATAAACAGGGCCTGTCATTGAAACAGACAATACAGTCGAATTTGTTGTAACAAAATTCAGCGCAATGCGAGACGAAAAATAATCGGCTAAATAGTCAGGTGACAAAAAAGCAAAATGAAGGAAGGTATTATTTTGAAAGAGATCTGTTTTGTTGACTATAATCGTGAAATAATTCGTCGAAAGTAGCTCTCCATATTTTCCAGTAAATACCAATCGTCCCAATTGTTTATCTTTCTGATGAATAATTTCGAACGAATTACCATCAATATCATGAAAGTCAAACTGAATGCCATACACATTGCCAGCAATTCGATCACTTTTAATATCAATAGGCGACACGCCATATAAATTATTCAACTTGAATCGTCCTTCGGTATAATAATCAACAGAAAGATCAATTTTTGACAATGCTTTTCGAATTAATTCATTCGATGTAAAGATAATCATTTGATTATCAATATTTTTATATGCAGTGTTCAAATTAAATCCCTGCATTACCAACTGTGAGCTTTGAGAAGGTTGACCAGCACCAATTAAAATTTGAGCACTTACCTGATAAATGGGTTTCCATGTCCGATTGACCAAAAAAGCAACACCCAACGTCATGGCAAGAAAAAACACAAACAAATACCAATGATGAAGGATTTTAAATAGCCACTCCATAATATCAAACGTGGATTCTTCTTCATCCATGTTTTGAAAATTTGATGTTGAAGGCAAATAAGAAGGAGGTTTAGTGGTAGTATCCATAAAAAAAAGTGTCAAACCAGTTTTTTGTTAGCGTTTTGTATTCAGTACCAGTAATAAAAAGGATATGGAAGTGGTGATGATACCAATAAATGCACTAAACGAATCAATTTGAAAAAAGCTGGAAGGTGTTACGCTAACATAAATAATATCGTTTGGATAGACATAATAAAAAGGAGAATCGATAATAGAACGAGTCCGAATGTCAAATTCTTTTATAACGACGCCTTTAGATGTTTGTCGAATAATACGTACCTTGCCACGATCGCCATTGGATTGAATATCGCCTGATGCAGCTAAAGCTTCGAAAATAGTCAGTTTGTCCTTATAGATTGGATACTTTCCACGCCCAGCTTCTCCAAGAACATAATAGAAATCGTTGCTTAAAGCAAGTATTACTTTTGCCTTAGGATCTAATGTTTTTATTTTATTTTCAACTACTTGTGTAGCAGCAGCTAATGTTAAACCTCCGATTTTCAGATGGGACATGAAAGGAAGATCAACTGTGCTATCTGGATAAATACGATAACCTGCTGTTCCATTTGTTCCACTATTACCACCTGATCCATTTTCTGCAAATAGAGCGCTAACATCGTCTTTAATAGTCAAAACACGCAAACTTATTTCATCGTTGGGTTTCAAAATGTACCATTTATAGGACTCTTTGTTATATTGTGGTAAGTTAGTGCGTGTTTGTAAATAAGCTGTTGTGTAATTGTTTACACATGAAGAAAGTAAGAAGACAACAAAAATTGCCATCACTACCCTACTCAATTTATGTACAATTGTCGAACCCAAATCTTTATTTAACATAATGGGAAATACTAAAAAATAGCAATACAAACGACAACGACATTGTCACAGAACTCAATAACCCTGACCATGATGTAATTCCAAAGAATTGAGCTGAAATAGGTTGAACATACAGTATATCATTGGGTTGTACATAATAAAATTCTGAGTCAATGATTGATTTACTCCGTACATCAAATGTTTTGACTATTGTACCAGTTGGAGTTTGTCGTAAAATACGAATTTTAGACCGATCAGCCATTGATTTTAAATCACCTGAAATTGCCAATGCCTCAAAAATAGTCAACTTATTCTTCATTAAGTTGTAACGTCCTGTTCCCGCTGCCCCAATTACTGTGAAATAATTATTTGCCAATTCTACTCTAAAATAACATTTTCCAAACTCAGCATTTGCCTTTTCTTCTAATAACACCTTGGTTTCTCTCAATGTTTTTCCTCCAGCTGCAATTTTCCCAATATACGGAAAATCAACATTACCTAAGCTATCGATTTGATAAGTGAATAAATCAGAATTTGAACTGCCGCTGCCTTGAGTTTGATTCTGTTGAAACAACTTACTTACATCTGGATTCAATGAACGGATTTGAATGCTTAGGCGATCGCCAGGCTGCAATGTATAATCGTGATATTTTACTGTGTCCTTATAGGCAGGAATGCCCATTCCTGGGTTTTGCAAATAATTGATTTCCTTATAGGTGATGCAAGATGAGAAAGAAATAATTCCTAAAAAGGTCACAATCAAAAAAGCAACATATTGTTGTGTTTTTTTTATCATCAATTTCTTAGCACAAGAATCCATATTGGATAGGTTATAGTTGCTTAAACATCCTACAAGACAGCAAATGAAAGCACATTTCTTTTGACAAAAATAGCAAATTAATTTTACACCAACACAATAATCAACATTTCATTTTTTGAAAGAATCACCATGTAATTGGGATTTCATTATTCTCAACTAAATAAGCATTAGCAAGGCTAAAATGATGATTTCCAAAGAACCCACGATGAGCTGACAACGGAGATGGATGAGGCGACTGTAAAATCAAATGATTTGCAGGCGAAATCATGGCTCCTTTTTTTTGTGCATATGCGCCCCATAACATAAAAACAAGATTTTTTTTCTCATTTGCTAATAATTCAATCACCTTATCGGTGAATTGTTCCCATCCTTTTTGTTGATGAGAACCGGCTTGATGAGCATTTACTGTCAATGTGGCATTTAATAGCAAAACTCCTTGCATAGCCCATCTTTCTAAATTACCTGAAGTTGGCATAGAGATGTGCAAATCATTTTGTATTTCTTTGAAAATATTGATAAGCGAGGGAGGGAATGGTATATTATCCATGACTGAAAAGCAAAGTCCATGTGCCTGATTAGGTTCATGATATGGGTCTTGGCCAATAATTACTACCTTTGTTTGATCAAAAGGACACAAATCAAAAGCATTAAAAATTTTATTTGCAGGAGGATAAACAGTCCCCTGTGAATAGGCAGTTTTGACGAACTGAACTAAATGTTGAAAATAATCTTTCTCAAACTCTTGTTCTAATCGCAACTTCCAGCTATTTTCAATTCTAACATTCATATTTGTGATGACTAAAATTTAA
>JAJZHJ010000094.1 GCA_021804525.1 Bacteroidota bacterium
CAAACAAGTAGCTGTAGTAAATCTCTACGAATATTATCCGCTTTCGCATCCAATGAAAGCCAGCTTTTTGGCACGCATCAAGGAGATGTTGCTCGATCACATCGACATTGCCCCCGACAATATTCTTTCTCCCGATGCAACCGTCGATCGCATCAATGTTATGAATCATTGCAAAGAGTTTGAAGAACGCATTGAAAAAATAGGAGGAATCGATCTTCAGCTGTTAGGAATCGGTCGTGGCGGAAATATCGGCTTTAATGAACCCGGCTCCCAACCCACATCGCACACCCGGCTCATCATGCTTAACAGCGATTCTCGAAAAGAAGCCTCTATCCATTTAGGCATTACCGATCAAGTTCCTGTGAGCGCCATCAGTCTTGGAATAGAAGACATCTTAAACGCCCGTCAAATCATTTTATTGTCCTGGGGTGAAGATAAATCGGAGATTCTCAAAACAGCCATCGAAAGCCTTGCTTCAGCATCTTGTCCCGCATCATTTCTCCAATTGCATCAAAACGCATCGTTTGTTATCGACATTCATGCCGCCGGCGAATTGACTCGCATTAGCCAACCATGGCTTGTGTCATCATGCGAGTGGGATGATAAACTTATTCGAAGAGCTATAGTGTGGTTGTGCCAAAAAGTTGACAAACCCATTCTTAAACTCACCGACAAGGATTACAATGAACACGGATTAAGCGAACTCTTGATTATCTTTGGGTCTGCTTACAATGCTAATATCAAAATATTCAATGATTTACAACATACAATAACTGGATGGCCCGGAGGAAAACCCAATGCAGACGACACACATCGTCCTGAACGTGCGCTACCTTTTCCCAAAAGAGTTGTTGTGTTTAGTCCTCATCCGGATGATGATGTTATTTCGATGGGAGGCACATTGAAACGTTTAGTTGATCAACATCACGAAGTGCATGTCGCCTATCAGACATCGGGGAATATTGCTGTCAATGACGAAGAAATCATTCGTTTTTTAGCTTTTGTCAAAGGATTCAAAGACATGTTTGATCCGACAAATCAACCGCTTCAACAAAAATATGAAGAATTAGCTAGCTATTTAGTAGCCAACATAAAAGAAAATGAAGTTGACAAATCCATTGTATTATCATTGAAGGGATTAATTCGCAGAGGCGAAGCAAAAGCAGCTTGTCGCTATGTGGGTGTTTCTTCCAAGAATGTACATTTTCTCAATATGCCTTTTTATGAAACCGGATCAATCAAGAAAAAGCCGATTTCCGAACAAGATGTCGCTATCGTGAAACAACTTTTGCAAGAATTGCATCCTCATCAAATTTATGTTGCCGGCGATTTGGCTGATCCGCATGGCACGCACAAAGTCTGCTTAGATGCCATTTTAGCTGCCCTTGACGATCTTAAACATGAAACTTGGTTTGAAAACTGTCGCGTTTGGATGTATCGTGGTGCCTGGATGGAATGGGAAATTGACCACATTGAAATGGCAGTGCCCATTAGTCCTGAAGAATTGCGCTACAAGCGAAATGCCATCTTAAAACACCAATCACAAATGGAGAGTGCTCCTTTTTTGGGCAATGACGATCGGCTTTTTTGGCAACGCTCTGAAGCCCGTAATAAAGCTACTGCTGAACTTTATAACAAGCTGGGGCTTGCTGCATATGAAGCTATTGAAGCTTTTGTACGTTATATTCCAATGTAATTCAATGATAATCAAATCCATTTTATAATTATAAGAAGCATTTACCTTTTATCCGTAAATGCTTCTTTTGTATCTTTCTAAAAACGGATAGATAACTTATGTATGTGCTTAGATCATAAAACCTTCAAATTCAAACCTTATGAAAAGCGATATAGAAATTGCACGTGCAGCAACCATGTTACCCATACAAGAAATTGCAGGTCAACTCGAAGTAGATGCAGAGAATCTTGAATTCTATGGAAAATATAAAGCAAAACTCCCGCTGCACTTGATTGACGAAGAAAAGGCAAAAAAGGGAAAACTGATTTTAGTCACTGCCATTACGCCAACACCGGCAGGTGAGGGCAAAACCACTACATCCATCAGTTTGGCGATGGGGCTTAATAAAATTGGTAAAAAAGCTACGGTTGTTCTTCGTGAACCTTCCTTGGGGCCTGTGTTTGGAGTGAAAGGAGGTGCAGCGGGAGGAGGATTTGCTCAAGTCATTCCTATGGAAGATATTAATTTGCATTTTACAGGCGACTTATCAGCTATCGAAAAAGCAAACAATCTATTAGCAGCACTCATTGACAATACCTTACAAAACAAAAAGCGAGGGCTTAACCTTGATCCAAGAACTATCACTTGGAAACGGGTCATGGACATGAACGATCGTTCGTTGCGAAACACTGTCATTGGATTGGGTGGCATTGCCAATGGAATTCCACGCGAAACCGGCTTCAACATTACAGCTGCAAGTGAAGTGATGGCAATTCTTTGTTTAGCCAAGGACATGAAACATCTACGTGAAATGCTGGGCAATATCTATGTTGGACAAACATATGAAGGTGACCCTGTCTTTGCTCGTGATTTGAAAGCACATGGTGCTATGGCAGTCTTATTGAAAGATACCATTAAACCCAATTTGGTGCAAACAATTGAAAACACGCCGGCCATTATTCACGGTGGTCCTTTTGCCAATATTGCACAAGGAACTAACAGTTTGATTGCTACTAAAATGGGGCTTTCACTGAGCGATATTGTGGTGACAGAAGCAGGTTTCGCATCTGAACTTGGTGCCGAAAAATTCTTCGATATCAAAAGCCAATATGGCGATTTACGCCCAAATGCTGTGGTGATTGTTGCCACCATCCGTGCACTGAAATATCACGGGGGAATCAATAAAAGTGGTTTTACTACTCCCAATGTTGATGCTGTGAAAAAAGGGTTGGCTAATCTGGAAAAACATATTGAAAACATGAAACTGTTCGGTTTTTCTCCAGTGGTATCGCTTAACCGATTTTCAACCGATAGTAATGAAGAGATTGAGGCTGTTAATGCACGGTGTACAGAACTTGGAGTGAGTATGGCAATCAACGAAGCATGGGAAAAGGGAGGACGAGGAGCCACTGATTTGGCAGAAAAAGTATTAGCATCTATTTCAAATTGCCCTTCCTGCTTTAATCCACTCTACGACTTTCAATGGGAAATTGAAAAAAAGATTGCAACCATTGCTACGCAGCTCTATGGCGCCAAAGCAGTGGAATATTCACTAAAAGCACATAAAGACATTGAATTGATCAACAAATTGGGCATGGGACACTTAGCCATTTGTATGGCAAAGACACAAAATTCACTTTCTGACAATCCAGAGCTTCGGGGACGCCCCGAAGGATTTGTCTTGAACATTCGCGAAATTGAAATTGCATCGGGAGCTGGCTTTGTGATCCCCATTGCCGGCGCTATTATGCGAATGCCCGGACTCCCTGCTATTCCCGCAGCCGAAAATATTGACTTCGACGATGACGGAAATATAATGGGACTTTTTTGAATCTTCAACATTGTAGCCTCGACTTCAATAATTAGCTATGTGTTTCATCTTTTCAAATAGTTATTTAAAAATCTCATTATCAAAATAGTAAATACAACTATCGATGATTTTATGTTTAAAATGTTTGAATAAAATTATTATTTAAACTTATATACGTTGCAACATATAATGTCGTAACGTATATTTGTAGAAAATAATTCAAACAAAAAAATTATGGAAACTAAAGCACTTTATCAAGAACGACGTTCAGTCAACTATTTTGATGAAAATAAACCACTATCAAAAAGCACATTAGAAGAAATCATTAATTTAGCAGTACTTGCCCCCTCTGCATTCAACCTGCAACCGTGGCGCATCATAGCAGCCGAATCAAAGGAAGCCAAAGAAAAACTAAAAGCACTTTCAAACAATCAATCAAAAGTCGCAGAAGCTCCTGTCACACTAATCATTGTAGGAAATAAAAATGGTTGGGATGAATCCAATCCAGTTTGGGAGGAGATGCTTCAAAGCGTAGGTAATAACACGGACATGGTAGATGGGGCAAAACAAGCTGCCGCATTTTTGTATGGTTCAAATGAAGAACGTTCATTGAAATTTGCCGAAAGCAATGCCGGTTTATTGGCTATGTCAATCATGATTGCTGCCAAAGAACTAGGTGTGGATTCCCATCCGATGAGCGGCATCGATTTTGAAGGTATTCACAAAGCATTCACTTTACAACCATATGAAACAGTGGTTATGACCATCGCTTTAGGTTATGTTGATCACTCCAAAACGCTCTATCCCAAAAGACCAAGACGCGGTTTCAATGACATTCTCACTGTCGTATAACAAAACAAATAACTAACTTTCAATGAATGATTCTCGGTCACATCAGCAAGCAAGACATATTGAATTGTATTACACATTGACTTGTCCAAATTGCAAATTACTTAAACGCATGTTGGAAGAGGTTCTGCCACAATTTGGTCATAAATTTGAACTGAAATATCGATTGGCGAACTCACCTGTAGGGATAATCAAAACATTGAAGTTAGGCATTCAAACAGTTCCAACATTGCTGATTGACAATCAGATAATTTTCAGAAGAGTTCCTTCAAAAGAAGAACTCATTCACACATTAAACAGCTATTAAAAATGGAAACAAAAAAGAAATTAAGATGCCCTCTGGGTGTTCCAGGTGCAATCGTTGCCGTTCTAATCGGGTTGATTGGCATTGTTTTAAACCTGATTACCTTTAATCCTATGGGGTTATTAACTTCATTAGCGCTCTTTCTGTTAGGATTACCTTTTATTCGGGTGACGATGATGGTGCATGCTGCAAACGATCGATTAGATGAAATTGAAGCTAAAATAAATAAACCATCCTAACCTCATTTCGGTCATAAATAACATATAACGTATTGCAAACAATTACTTTGCGAGTAATATGTTATATGCTTTGATTTATTTCTCTCGCTTTTTACACAAATCATTATGACACTTCATAATCAACTGTCAGGAAAATTATTAGTTGGGATGTTGCTGACATGCTTGCTGCTTTAATATGCGTATAATTCAAGTGAAAAGATGCTATATCCCCAAATGATTGATCACATGGCATTAGCTAACTGGTGCATCCTTATTGCCATCGGTGGAATTGCTTCTGCCTTGTTACATTTATTTTCACGTACTTATTTAATCGGAACATTACTGCTAAGTACCTTATATGGATGGAGCAATTTAATTAAGCACGACCAACAATTGGAGCATCTTAATGCCAAATAGTCTTAGTCCTTATTTGGATTGATGCTTTTGTCAAACATCCGGATTGGTTAAAATTACAGCAATATGAGCATTGAAGAAGAAATTGACGGCCATTTTCGTAATGAGTTTCACAAAGGGATGATCAATCTGATCTACACTACTAACGAGATTCATTTCGAGTTTTTGAGTTATCTCCGCACACACGGACTTACCTCTCAACAATATAATGTATTGAAGCTATTACGTGGATTTGGTGATGCACCGCGCTCAATAGATTTTTTGCGTAATAGAATGCTTGATAAGAAATCGGATATGAGTCGCATCATTGATCGATTGTTTGCACAGGATTTAGTTGATCGCGTCGAAAATATTACAGACAGACGCCAAAAGGAGATTACGATCACGGTAAAAGGGATGACATTACTTGACAAAATGGATGATTGCGAAAGGCATACTGACGGATTATTAAAAAATCTAACCGAAGAAGAAGTGCAGGAATTAAACCGCCTGCTGGATAAAATCAGAGAAAAACAACCTCAAAAACAGGAATAAACCTGATTAACAAGAAGTAAGACAACCTTCGTAGTCTCACACAAGCACTGCTTATGACTTTCAATCCTGATATTTTCAAAACAAAACGTTTTCTCTTTTTAGATCGCGATGGTGTGATTAATGTACATCGTCCGAATGATTATGTAAAAACAGTCGACGAATTCACTTTTTTGCCTGGAGCGCTCGAATCGTTGTGTGAATTGTCAAATCATTTCGAACGCGTGGTGATTGTGACCAACCAGAGAGGTGTCAGTAAAGGAAAAATGAGTGAAACT
>JAJZHJ010000095.1 GCA_021804525.1 Bacteroidota bacterium
ACGTAAAAGACAGCGTAGAATGTAAATTGTTTGGAACCGGACTTGAAAGCTTTACGGCGGGTTCGCACGAATTCTATTTAGGCTATGCCGTGCAAAATCAAATCATGGCAACATTGGATATGGGACATTTTCACCCTACGGAAGAAATTTACGATAAAATATCCTCTTTATTGCTGTTTTTACCTGAATTAATGTTACATGTTAGTCGTCCTATTCGTTGGGATAGCGATCACGTGGTTATTCTCAACGATAGCGTTATCATGTTAGCACAAGAGATAGTACGTGCAAATGCATTAAACCGTGTGAATATCGGATTAGATTATTTCGACGCATCCATCAACCGCATAGGAGCTTATGTAATTGGAGTACGTGCCACACAGAAAGCCATTTTACAAGCACTTCTCGAACCAATTCAATTACTAAGAACGTATGAAGCAAATGGTCAATACTTTGAACGTTTGGCATTACTTGAAGAAGTCAAAGCAT
This sequence comes from Bacteroidota bacterium, assembly GCA_021804525.1. Classification (GTDB taxonomy): domain Bacteria; phylum Bacteroidota; class Bacteroidia; order Bacteroidales; family Paludibacteraceae; genus Microbacter. The sequence continues at coordinate 487 of JAJZHJ010000095.1, forward strand.
TACCTTGGGCTGATATTTATGACTATTTTTGTTACAAAAATAACGTTGCGGTTGGCATTGATTTTATTTCGGAAATAGAAGATTATGAAAAGCAAATAACAAGCAAACGTAATTAATATGTTTATTCACCTTAAATCAACCCTTTCTTATTCTACAGACTGAGAAAGCAACATACGCAATCATGAACACAATTTTCGGATTAATTATTATTGCTATCGGGAGCATGGGACAATCTAGCTCTTATGTACCTATCAACAAGGTTAAAAATTGGTCGTGGGAAAGTTTTTGGCTTGTTCAGGGTATTTTTGCATGGTTATTATTCCCTTATCTTGGCGCTTTATTAGCTGTTCCCGATGGATCAAGCCTTAGTGCCATTCTTTCGAGTGGAAATGGAGCTGCCCTGAAAGCTATGCTGTTTGGTGTCTTGTGGGGAGTTGGTGGATTAACTTTCGGCTTGAGTATGCGCTATCTTGGCGTTGCACTTGGTCAATCCATTGCTCTTGGTACTTGTTCTGCGTTTGGCACCTTGATACCTGCTATCATGGTGGGTACTAATCTCTTTTCTGGTGCCGGATTAATTTTATTACTTGGAGTGAGTATCGCCATTGCAGGCATCGCCATCATTGGGTTTGCAGGAAGTTTGCGTGCCAAAAATATGACTGATGAACAGAAGAAAGCAGCTATTAAAGATTTTGCTTTAGGGAAAGGTTTGTTGGTTGCCCTGTTAGCCGGAGTGATGAGCGCTTGTTTCAGTCTTGGTCTCCAAGCTGCCGAACCAATTAAAACTGCTGCACTTGCTGCCGGAACAAAAGCGTTATATGCAGGACTACCCGCTGTATTGATGGTCACAATAGGAGGTTTTCTAACCAATGCTGCTTATTGCCTATTTCAAAATGTAAAGCACAAAACGATGAAAGAATACATTTCTATTCCACGCTCTATATTGGTCAACAATCTCTTGTTTTGTGCGTTAGCCGGTATTCTTTGGTATTCGCAATTCTTCGGATTGGCGTTAGGCAAAAGTTTTTTTCAAGAAGGAAGTATTATGATGGCTTTTTCGTGGAGCATTTTGATGTCGCTTAACATCCTTTTTAGCAATTTCTGGGGTATCATGCTGAAAGAATGGATTGGATCAAAAAGAACAACCATTATCTTATTAGTAATTGGGTTGGTGATACTAATTTTCTCTTGTGTTTTTCCCTCTTTAATGCATTAATAATTGATCCTGTAAACAATTCTCAAATACTCATATCGAATTATTATAATGAATCAGCATTCGTTTTTAGCAGTTGACTTAGGTGCAACTAGTGGAAGAGTCATGTGCGGTAGTCTCAAAAATAAGAAGCTCTTATTAGAAGAAATTCATACGTTTCCAAATATTTTGGTGAATATACATGGCAAATTCTATTGGAATATTTTTCAGTTGTTTACGCATATCAGAGAAGGATTGACACTTGCAGCACGCAAAGGCATTCATCCTGTCTCTATCGGTATCGATACATGGGGAGTCGATTTTGCTTTTGTGGGTGAAGATGGATCTTTGATGGGACTCCCTTTTGCTTATCGAAATTACACACAAAAAGACAACACGGAATCTTTTGCAAAACTGTTACCTCTGGATGAGTTGTATGCAAAGACAGGAATCCAAACCATGGATTTCAATACGATTTTTCAATTATATGCTTTGCAGTTAAGACACGCTTCGCAGCTAAATGCATCAAAACAATTGCTGTTTATGCCGGACGCTATCTCCTACTTACTGACCGACAAACAGATTATGGAATACACGATTGCCTCTACTTCCCAATTGCTTGATCCGGTAAAAAAAGATTTAAACACTGAATTGCTCAAACTTATCGGAATAAAACGATCACAGTTTCCGGATAAAATGGTTTTTTCAGGCCATGTTGTTGGTAAACTGACAAAAGAAATTGCAGTTGCAACCGGATTGGATGAAGTGCCTGTAATAGCTGTCGGTGGCCATGACACAGCTTCTGCCGTGGTTGCAGTGCCAGCAGCTAATCCTTATTTTGCCTATTTAAGTTCCGGTACCTGGTCGCTTATGGGTATTGAGTTGTTGGAGCCAATCATCAACAACCGTTCGCAACAAGCTAATTTTACAAACGAGGGAGGCGTTGACGGAACCATTCGTTTTTTGAAGAATATAACCGGTATGTGGATATTAGAACAATGTCGCAAAGAGTGGGACGTGAATCATATCTATACATACAATGAATTAATTTCCATGTGCCAGGAGACAACGTCATTTCAGTTTCTTTTTGATCCTGACGATCCTGCATTCAGTAATCCGGTAAGTATGACTCAAGCTATTGTGGCTTATTGCCAAGCCTCTGGACAAGGACAACCATCCTCAGTGGGAGAATTTGTACGATCAATCTTCGAAAGTCTTGCGCTGAAGTACAAATATGTTTTCAATTTGTTACAGTCGTTTGCTTCTTTCCCAATCGAAAAGTTACATATCATCGGTGGTGGATCACGAAATTCATTTTTGAATCAACTCACAGCAAATGCCCTGAGTATTGAAGTGGAGGCTGGCCCAGCAGAAGCAACTGCAATTGGCAATATTATGATTCAAGCCAAAACAGCTGGATATTTTACATCCTTACAAGAAATAAGAACGTTTATTCGTGCTTCAACAACGATTGAAACATTTTTACCACAGGATAAAGACAAATGGCAACTCGCATATAATCAATTCGTTGAACGTTGTCAACTTTCAGATAAATGCTAATAGGTAGTTTTTAGGTGTTAGTTCAATCCCGTTCCTTTCTTAGATACAAAGAAAAGAACGGGATTTTTTATGGTATAATGCTATTTAGACATTTTACTAATTCGCCTACCAGATTTTCACCCGAAGTGATTCGGGCAACCACATGGCATCGCCTTTATGCACATGGAATGTTTTATAAAAGGCATCCAAATCGGATAACGGTCCATTCACTCTAAACTTTGCAGGTGAATGAACATCACTTCGAACTTGATTGGCTACGGCTTGTGGACGTTCATCAATCATCCATGCCATGGCATAGCCAAGAAAGAAGCGTTCGTCCGGTGTCAACCCATCAATTTTTTCATGCGATTTGTATTGTTCCGTTTGTTGAAATGCCTGATAACCCATGGTAATACCTCCCAGGTCGGCAATGTTTTCGCCTTGTGTCATATCACCGTTTACATGCAAACTATCCACGGCAATGTATTTGCTGAACTGAGCCACAATCATCTTTGTTTTTGCAAAAAACTTTGTACTATCCTCCGGCGTCCACCAATTGTGCAGATTCCCTTCGGCATCGTATTTGCAACCTTGATCGTCAAATCCATGCGTCATTTCATGACCAAATGTAGAGCCACCGATAATAGAGTACAAAATAGCATCGTCAGCCATCTTATGCTCGTAACCCGGCACTAAAATATTACATCCAGGCACCACAATTTCATTATTCGAAGGGTTATAATACGCATTGTACGTTTGAGGCTCCATATCCCATTCCGTCCGGTCAACCGGTTTGCCGTATTTGGCAATCATATAATGCACCGCCCATTCATTGGCACGCATCACATTTTTTACGTAAGACGAACGATCAATTTGCAATGCACTCATATCCTTCCATTTGTCGGGGTAACCCACTTTCATGATCATGACATCCAATTTGTGCAACGCTTTCACTTTTGTGGCCGGCGACATCCAGTCGAGGTTTTTAATCCGTTCGGCATAAATCTCTTTAATACGATGACCAATCTCATACAATTTAGCTTTGGTGCCTTTGGGTAAATAATCGGATACGTAAACCTGACCTACCAAATCGCCTAAAGCACCATCTGTTTGATCCGTCACCCGTTTCCATCGTGGCCGTGGCTCTTGAATGCCTCTCAATGTTTTTGCATAAAAATTGAATGACAATCGGTAGGTTGCATCGTTAAGGTAATCGGACAGACTATTCAGCAATTGAAATTTCAGATAATCTTTCCATACCGAAAGAGGAAACGTAGTCATCATTCCGTTCACAGCAGTTAAAAACTCAGGTTGGCCAACAATGACAGAATCGACCGTTGGCAAACCCATAGACTGCATAAAAGCAGCAAAATAAAGATGTGGTGTTTGATGTTCCAACGCAGTCAACGTTACTTTGGTATAGTTCTTCAACGGATCACGTGTATCGGCACGTTCGCGTGATGCTTTAGCCAAAGCCGTTTCCAATTTCATTACTTGCAATGCTGCTGTGTTTGCTCTTGCCGGCTCATAGCCCATGTTACGAAACTGTTGCTGGAGGTAAATCATAAACTGTTTCCGCACTTCAACCGCCTGTTTATCGGTTGCAAAATAATAGTCACGATCGGGAAGACTTAATCCTCCTTGTGAAAGATGTATGGCATTTTTGCTACTGATCTTATCATCCTGTCCCACATAAAAACCAAACATAGGCGATGCCGCCACAGTATGCAGGTAAGCAACCATCTGCATCAACTCTTTTCCGTTTTGTATCCGGTTGATGCGGGCAAAATCAATTTTCAACGGTGTGATACCGTTTTTATTTAACGACACGCTATCCATGCCGGAATAGTAAAAATCACCAATCTTTTGTCGTGCACTGCCTTTGACAGCATTCTGATTCTTAGCCGAAGAGACGCACACATCATGAATCTGAGCATTGATCGTGTCTTGTATCATTTGAAATATGCCATTCGATTGTTCGCTGGGAGGAATGGGATGTTCTTTAAACCATCGCCCATTCGCATACATAAAAAAGTCATTGCCCGGACGAACTGTCGAATCGATATGCGACACTAACACATCTTGCGTTTGCGCCACGGAGGAGAACGATGTGTTACTAAATGCCATGATAGCCAAAACGACTACATAAGGCAGTGGAAACGAGATTTTTTTCATACGTGTATTTTATTTTTTAACATTAAGGATATATGGAACTCGCCAAAATATTAACTCGATAGCGTTTATAATTTCAATGTCTCGTTGAACTCGTAAACTTGTTTCATTTCCTTGAGTATAAGTCATTTTATGGCTCGTTTCATATTATGTAAAATTAAGCAAAACATAACCACACTAAGGAAAATGGAATATCGAGATTTTTATTATTTTACAAGGCGAAGGTACAACATTTTGTATCATCAACGAAATGAAGTACAGCAAATGGCAACAAGTAGGCAGATTCAAGTAATAAATGCATTTGGGCTGTACAAACATGATGCCTGCTTTATCATTCTTAAATTAAGCCACACAACTTTTGCCTGAATATGAAACGAGTCCCGATGTTCGGGAAGAGTTCCATACGACCTTTAAAAAAATTATTTACGCATGAAACGAGTATGTAAATTATTCACATTCAAGAGTATGATAATGTTTTTATGCGAGTTCCATATGACCTTAATGAAAAAAATAAACAAATTCATATGAAACGAGCATGAACAGTGAGATTCGCCAAAAACTATGAAAATCTAAAATGCGAGTTCCATACGACCTTTAAAAACAAATTATTCACGTATGAAACGAGCATGTATAAACGATTCGCCAATGACGATGAATGTGTAAGCGAGTTCCA